>JACCYU010000158.1 GCA_013696315.1 Gammaproteobacteria bacterium
GGCATCGTCTGGGCGGGCAGCCCCAGCCACCGCAACGATCGCAACCGCTCCTGCGCATTACGTGAGTTCCTGCCGGTGCTAAGCACACGGGATACCGCCTTCTACAGTCTGCAAAGAGGCGAGGCCAGCCGTCAGCTTGCCGAGCTGCCGCCGCAGATCAAGCTCACTGATTTCGAAGGGCATTTGCGCGACTTAGGCGATCGCGCGTTGCTGCTCATGCAGATGGACCTGGTGATAAGCGTGGACACCTCGGTTGCGCACCTGGCCGGAGCCTTAGGCAAACCGGTGTGGACGCTGCTCGCCTACGTGCCGGACTGGCGCTGGGGGCTGGAAGGCGAGACGACACCCTGGTACCCGACGATGCGCCTGTTTCGCCAGACTCAACCCGGCGACTGGCCGAACTTGATGCAGCGGGTCGCGCAAGAACTCTCAGTATGGCAAAAGCCGTAGATCCAATGTTCTTTAGGCTCAGGTAGCCTCCCCCCAAGCGGGAAACGAACTCAAACCTGATCTTGATGCCCGCGCGCGACCGGAGCAGTATCGAAGGGAGGAAAGCCCAAGATACGTCGTCGGACGGCACCAGACCCACTCCGCCCGCGTCTATCCTGAATCCAACCCGCGGCAACAATGGCGGCTTGACCCACACGCATGCGCTGGTCCCCGCAAGCCCGGCCATCGATGCGGTGAGCACGGGTGGTCCGCTCCAAAAGACAGATCAGCGCGGGGTGCCAAGACCGCTGGACGGCAACAATGACGGTACCGCCCAGTCGGTGCCTTCGAACTGGTGCGTCCCGGCGCCGTGACCTGCGATGGTCTGCCGGCCACCCGGGTCGGCACATCCGCCAGCCAGACTATTAACGGCACCCCCGGCCCGGACGTGATCCAGGCCTTGGGCGGCAATGATCTCATTCGGGGCCTGGCCGGCAACGATGTCGTCTGCGGCGGGTCCGGTAACGATCGGCTGTTCGGTGGGCTCGGGCGAGGATCGCTTGTTCGGTGAGGCGGGTAGCGACCAACTGAACGGCGAGCTCGATTTCGACCGCTGCGACGGCGGCACGCCCGCCACCGGCGATACAGCCACTAACTGCGAGCAAGTGAGCAATGTGCCGTAGATTCGCAGGTCGGGAAAAATTCTCCGGGGAGAATTGGACAAGCTGAGCTCGCCCGCCTATTTCGTCACAGATCCGCCAGGAGCGATTTGGACTGCCCTTGGCGATGACGTAGCCGAGCTGATAATGATCCGGCCGCTCCAGAATCGCGAGGATATGCCCGCCACCGATCCGGCCGCCAAACGCCAGCGTGTCGCCCGGACGTTTCGGCATGCGCAGCCACAGCACGTCCATGGGCGGCGACCTCGCAACCGGAGTCAGTGCCGCGAGTTTGCGCAGCCGCGAAAAGCGCCCGTCCGCGGCTATCGTCAGCGTCGCGCGTAGCTCGTGCGTTACGCCGTCCCGCCGCGTGTAGCGCACGCCCGCGATGCGGCCGTTCTCGCGAATGAGGTCGCGCACGTTGGCGTCCATCAACAGGGTGAAATGCGGATATCGACGAGCTTGTTCGATGACGAATTCGAGATATTGGACCTGCGGGATCAGGGTGATATACGGGAACTTCGTCTTCAACCGGCTGAAATCCGCGATGGTTAAAGATTGCGTAGGCGTCTGAAAACCGAACTGGCGCAGTTTCGTATGCGGGAGATTCTGCAGCGGCTCGGCCAAGCCCAGTTCATCCATGATCTCCATCACCGACGGATGCAGGGTATCGCCGCGAAACTCGCGCTCGAAGTCCTGATGCATCTCCAGCAACGTGACCGGCACGCCGTTGCGCGCCAGCATCAGCGCTAATACCGCTCCTGCGGGACCGGCGCCGACCACGCAGCAGGTGGTTCGATCAAAAGTTGCCGCGTCTTTCATGTTCCTCCGGCATCCGGCGAATCGGGCCAAATCGAAAGGCCCGCTACGCTCATTCTTAACTTATGCTTGTCCTTGCATTAATAGAGGGCGGATAAAAATATCCCGTTTACCATCACCGCGATTAGTCTTTCGCCGGCGCAAGCTTTGGGCGTAAGGGCCAAGCGTAATAATCGAAGAGGATAGGTGTACCACCGATGGCCAGGCAGTACTGTCGAATAACTTGCTGACAGAAGGCATAGGTTTCCTCCGTTGCAATGTGCCCCATTGAAGCCGCATTGAGCGGCAAGGCGCTGGAGAGGCACTTATTGATGGTGTTCAAAATCCGGCTATCAAGGGCACAGTGAGCGTGATTGAGCAATCCCTCAGTGACACTCGGTGGAGTGAACGCGTGGCGAGTAAGCCACTTGACGTATAGGTCGACTAGCTTGTACTTGTGGGGAACAGAAAGTGGTTTGCTTTGAGTCCTTTGCCATGTGCGCCGAAGAGACTGCGCGAGTTCTTGATGCCATGCATCGAAATCCTGCCGAGACGAGGTTGCCTTAAGCAAGGCTTCGCCGGATAGCGACTTACTCTGATTTCGAGCCCACGCTCTATACTGAACGCTCGGTTTGTTCTGGTAGCCGGTAAATGCTCGAAACGTGTTTGCCCCAACACCGTAAGTGCTGTGATCGGCGTTCCATTTGCTTTGAGCGATGGACTCGCTGTTGATCCAGGGTATAGAGGCAAGAAAGCGCTTCGCCTCACCGCGATTGATGTACGGATCGATAGATGGCATGCGGATGTGACCCTGTGGTTGGAACTGGTTTCTGATGACAACTCTGGCGCGGCATTGACGATTTTTTGGCCACTGCCCGGCGATCGCGCGCGCAAAATTTAGTTTTGCGAATTCCCTGAGTAGATACCGCGAGAACATATGTCCCTGTAGTTACGACCCGGCCGCGTCGTTCAGCGAATTCCCGGCTCACGCCCACAACCATGCGGCGCCGCGGACGCCGCTGGAGTCGCCGTAGCGGGGTGGCAGTAAACGCGTGTCTACTCGATCGGAGAACACGTAGCGGCCCCATAATTGTGGCACGTTCGTGTACAGGCGCGTGACGTTAGCCATGCCGCCGCCGAGCACGATGATGTCCGGGTCCAGCAGATTGATGACGTGCGCGAGGCCGCGCGCCATGCGGTCTTCATAGCGTTGCAGGCTCGCCTCGGCGCGCGCGTCCTGCCGATTGGCGCGCTCGATGATTTCGTGCGTGGTGAGGTTTTCGCCGGTAACGTGCGTGTGATCGTGGCGCAGCCAGGGACCGGCCAGAAAGGTCTCGATGCAGCCATGCTTGCCGCAATAACATCGCGGACCGGGCCGCTCCTCGTCCCGCGGCCACGGCAGCGGATTGTGCCCCCACTCGCCAGCGATGGCGTTGGGGCCATCCAGTACGTGCCCGCGAATGACCACACCGCCGCCCACACCGGTACCCACGATCACGCCGAACACGACGTTCGCGCCCTGCGCGGCGCCGTCAGTCGCCTCGGACAATGCAAAGCAATTCGCGTCGTTGGCGACGCGCACGGCGCGGCCCAGCCTGGCTTCCAGGTCGGGCTTGACCGGTCGCCCGTTCATGCACACGGAGTTGGAGTTTTTCAAGAGCCCGGAAGCGGGCGAAATCGCCCCCGGCGTGCAGATGCCGACCGCACCCTGCTCTCCACATTCGTCCTCGACCGCCCGCACCAATTCGACGATCGCGCCTAAGATACCGTCGTAATCACCCTGCGGCGTGTCCGCGCGCCGCCGCAGAAGTTCGTGGCCGTCCTGCGCGAGCGCGATGATTTCGATCTTGGTGCCGCCGAGGTCGATGCCCAGTCTCATCGGCGGCGCTGGTTAGTCGCCTCGCGGCGCTTTGCCCGCGCGCGCGGACTGCCAGTATGTTTCCTGTTCGCCGTCGGCAAGCGCAAGCACGCGGCACAGTACGAACAGGAGATCGGACAGCCGATTGAGATACACGCGCATTGGAGCATTCACCGTCTCGACTCTAGCCAGCGTAATCACACGGCGTTCGGCGCGCCGGCAGATCGCGCGCGCGAGATGACAACTCGCCACCGCGGCGCTGCCGCCCGGCAGAATGAATTCCTTGAGCGGCGGCAGGTCGGCATTGAACAGATCGAGCGTGTGCTCAAGATCGTCGGCATCATTGGCGCCGATCAGCGCGTGATCGCGCATGCTCAGTTCACCGCCCAGATTGAACAAAATGTGCTGAATCTGCGTCAGACAGTCGCGCACTTCCAGCGGAATGTCATGCGCCAGCACCAGCCCGATGGAGCTGTTCAGCTCGTCCACATCGCCGATCGCCTCGATGCGCGCGCAATCCTTGTCCACCCGCTCGCCGCCGGTGAGTCCGGTCTGACCGGCGTCGCCGGTGCGGGTGTAAATCTTCGTCAGGCGATGGCTCAATCGTGTCTCCGTTAAAGTTGTATTGTCCCCGGATTACACTACCATCGCATCAGGCGCGCAAGCCGCACATGCGAGGCGCTATTGATCTGTCGTCGCTTATTCCGTACAGTTCCGGCGCTCTTCAACTCATGTTTCTGGTGCCCCGCGCGCCGCCAGGCGATCGGGGTCAAACGGGAAGCCGGTGCGCTATTCATCAGGAAGCTCCGAATAAGTCCATCCAGGACTTCTCAGAGCACGCAACGCCGGCGCTGCCCCCGCAACGGTAAGCGCGTTAAAGAATCAGCACGCAGCCACTGTGCATCCGCATGGGAAGGCGCTGATTTCAGGAATGGTCCATTCCGCGCGCAAGCCCGTATACCGGCCCGAAACGCTAACTTCCGGTATTGCGGCGGGCAATGGCGCGGGCGTTACGATCCAGCCTTCGACTTTTTCCTCCGCATGCCATTGACGTGCGCGGGTGTGCGCACCGGAGAATGGATCATGCGTATTCGTATCGTGGCGCTTTGCGCGCCTGGGTTTCTTCTGCCCGCAATCGGTGCGGCGCAACCGCAAGTAACCGACCTCGCCCCGATTATCGTCAGCGCCAGCCGCGACGCCGAACCCGCCGCCGACGCGCCCGCCTCGGTTTCCGTCATTACCCGCGACGACATAGAGCGCACGCAGCCACAAAGTGTGCTGGATCTGCTGCGCACACAGGCTGGCATCGACGTGTCGAGCAACGGTGGCCTCGGCTCTTTTTCCAGCGTGTTCCTGCGCGGCGCCGAATCGGACCAGGTGCTGGTATTGATCGACGGCGTGCGCGCGGCGTCAAGCACCGCCGGTCTGTTTTCGTTTCAGCAGCTCAACCCCGCGCAGATCGAGCGCATCGAGATCGTGCGTGGGCCGCGCTCCACGCTGTACGGCTCGGACGCCATCGGTGGCGTGATCCAGATTTTCACGCGCAAGCTGGACGGTCCCAGCGCGAGCATCGAAGGCGGCTCGTACGACACCTACCGCGCGCAGGCCGGTTACGGAGGCGGCAGCGACACGGTTCGCTACTCGGTTAACGGCGCCTACGTAGATTCCGATGGCTTTTCCGCCAGCAACGAGGACGCCGGCGAATTTGTCTTCGATCCCGATGACGACGGCTACGATGAGGCCAGCGTAACCGCCAGCCTGGACGCGACGCTCTCGGAGCGTGCGAACTTAAGCGTGAACGGATGGCGCAGCGACGGCAAGCTGGAACTGGATCAGGGCCTCACCGACACGCGCAACAGCACCATCGGACTCAATCTCGATTTCGACACGCTGCCAGGCTGGCAACAGTCCTTCGGCTTCGGCTACGCGCGCGACGATCAGGCCACAGACTTTTCGGGCTTTTTTTCCAGTGCCGAGACCGATCGCGTGACTTTCAACTGGCAAAACGAGTTGAGCCTGGGCGCCGCCCACCAACTCACCCTGGGCGCCGACTACTATCGCGACGCTGGCCTTTATGCCGACGACTTCAGCGCCTATGACCAGGATGCGAACAACATTGGCGTCTATGCCAATATGCGTTCGACCTTTGGCCGCAACGACGTGCAGCTCGGTCTGCGCTACGACGAGCACAGCGAGTTCGGCGGGCACACGACCGGGCAACTTGCGCTGGGCCGGCAGCTTACGGAGAGTCTGCGCGGGTTCGCCGCTTTCGGCACCGCGTTTCGGGCGCCGAGTCTGAACGATCTATTCTTCCCGAACTTTTCCAATCCCGAGCTCGATCCCGAACGCTCGCGCAGCACGGAACTGGGTGTGCAATTCAAGCCGTCAGCGGTGCACCTTTTTACCGCGGACATGTTTTACACCGAGATCGATGATCTGATCATTTCCAATCCG
Source organism: Gammaproteobacteria bacterium (assembly GCA_013696315.1). Lineage (NCBI taxonomy): Bacteria > Pseudomonadati > Pseudomonadota > Gammaproteobacteria > Gammaproteobacteria bacterium. The sequence goes on from JACCYU010000158.1 coordinate 6,199, forward strand.
CCTGAGTTCATCCCGTTCAACGTCGACGAGGCGACCATCAAGGGCCTGGAACTCGGTTACGACGCCACCTTCGCGACATTGTGGAATTTCGCCGCCGACATAACCCTCCAGGATGCGCGCAACGACACGGACGACACCGAACTGGTGCGCCGCCCGGACCGAAAGGCTGCGTTCGGCCTCGCGCGAAACTTTTCGAACGGGGGTTCGATGTATACCGAGGTGTTGTTGAGCGGCGATCGTACCGACGTCGACGATGTGTCGCTTCCTGGCTACGAAATTGTCAACCTAAGCCTGCAATATCCGCTGCTGGACGGCCTCTTCGCCGAAGCAAGGATCGAGAATCTCCTGGACAAGGAATACGAACTCGCGTCGGGCTTCAACACGTCAGATCGGGCGGGATACGTAGGTTTACGCTACACGCCGGCACAGACAGACTGATCAGCCAGCCCAGATCCAGCCAGCCTTCGCGACGGGATCGCGTCTAGGCTTTTGTATATCTTCCCCGTTCTGATTCAATGCCCGCCCCGAGCGGGCATTTTTATTGCTGGTATGCGCCGCGAGGACAAATGTTTTTTCTAACGTTGACATGCTACCGTAATGCAACATACGCAATGGCGCCGGCAAAGGGCCGAAAACATTTGCCTCATGGCATCGTAAAGAATGCGCCGGAGCGATCGGGAACACGCTCCGTTACGCGCCGGACACATTAACCCTGTTCTCGTATTGTCGGCGTTCGGGTATGAACGTCGTTCATCGGTTATTTATGGAGAGGGACATGCATTTAGCCTACCCCGAGGATCGTGCGGACCGCACTAGGCCTCTACCACAAAATCGCGTCTTACTGGACTGGGTGACCAAAATGGCGGCGTTAGCGACGCCGGACGACATCCACTGGGTGGATGGGTCGCAGGAAGAGTACGACCGCCTCTGCGCCAGCCTCGTCGATGCCGGCACTTTCGTAAAATTGAACGAGGAACTGTGGCCCGGCTGCTACGCCGCACGTTCCGATTCAGGTGATGTCGCGCGGGTGGAGGATCGCACCTTCATCTGTTCGCGAAACCGCGACGACGCGGGGCCGACCAACAACTGGGAAGCGCCAGCGAAGATGCGCGCGCGGCTGGACGGCCTGTTTCACGGCTGCATGCGTGGACGCACCCTGTACGTGCTGCCATTCTGCATGGGGCCGCTGGATTCGCCGCTGTCGCAAATCGGCGTGCAATTGACCGATTCGCCTTACGTAGTCGTGCATATGCGCATCATGGCGCGCATCGGTCAGGCTGTATTCAAAAAAATCGACGAAGACAATCGCCCCTTCATGCCGTGCATGCACAGCATCGGCGCGCCGCTGGCGGCCGGCGAGAAAGACGTGCCGTGGCCGTGCAATGACGAGAAGTACATCGTGCATTTTCCGGAGACTCGCGAGGTCTGGTCATACGGCTCCGGTTATGGCGGCAACGCGCTGCTGGGCAAGAAATGTATCGCGCTGCGCATCGCCTCGAACATCGGCCGCGACGAAGGCTGGATGGCCGAGCACATGCTCATTCTGGGCGTGGAAAGTCCCAACGGCGAAAAGACCTACGTCGCGGCTGCCTTTCCCAGTCAGTGCGGTAAAACCAACTTCGCCATGCTAATCCCGCCAAAGGCGTTCGGCGAGTGGAAGCTGACCACGGTCGGCGACGACATCGCCTGGCTGCGCCCGGACAAGACCGGGCAGTTGCGCGCCATCAACCCCGAGGCGGGATTTTTCGGCGTCGCGCCCGGCACCTCGGTCAAGACCAACCCGAACGCTATGGCGACGATCGCGAAAAACACCATCTTTACCAATGTGGCGCTAACGCCGGAAGGCGGCGTCTGGTGGGAAGGCATGACGGACGTGCCGCCCGCCGAATGCCAGGACTGGCAGGGCAATCGCTGGACCCCCGAAATCGGCCACAAAACCGGCCGGCTCGCGGCCCATCCCAACAGCCGCTTTACCGCACCGGTCGCGCAGTGCCCAAGCGTCGATTCGGCGTGGGATGATCCAGAAGGCGTGCCGATAAGCGCCTTCATCTTCGGTGGCCGCCGCTCGACGACCGTGCCGCTCGTTTATCAGTCCTTCAACTGGACGTCCGGCGTGTACATGGGCGCGACCATGAACTCGGAAACTACGGCCGCCGCGACCGGCGAAGTGGGCAAACTGCGACGCGACCCGATGGCAATGCTGCCGTTTTGCGGCTATCACATGGGCGACTATTTTCAGCACTGGATCAGCATGCAGCGCACCTTGCAGGTCATCCCGTTCGTGTTTCAGGTGAACTGGTTCCGCAAGGGCGCGGACGGCCAATTTCTATGGCCCGGCTTCGGCGACAACATGCGAGTGCTGAAGTGGATCATCGACCGCGTACATGGGCGCGCGCGCGGGCTGGAGACGCACATCGGCTGGATGCCGACCTACGATGAATTCGACTGGACCGAATTGAATTTTCCGCGCGAGAAGTTCGAGGCACTGCAAACCGTCGATCTGACGGACTGGCGCGACGAGGTGCTGCGCCACGAGCAACTGTTCATCACCCTGCACGAGCGCATACCGCGCGAACTGCGCTACGAACGCGAACTGCTGATGTGCCGGTTGTAGCGCAGTGACAATCTTCGGGCCGTCGCGCGACGCGGCGGCCCGATTTCTGCGGCAATCCCGCGGACCCACCGCCCAAAGATGAGCGTTTCGCCTGGCGGCCCTCCCAAGCTGCCGCCAGAAGCTAAGTTCTTAATTTGAGCTTAGACTCGAGACTTAATCCCCGATACGCCGGATGAGGCCTGAAATTCATGCTCAATTCCGCTCCTTACCTGAGCGAATTGCAGTTAATCGAGCTACTGGACAAGTTTTCTGCCGCGGCGTACGCCTGCGATCCCCAAGGTCTAATTACCTCGTTCAACGCACGCGCAGTCGAACTCTGGGGGCGCGCACCGAAGACTTACGATCCGGTGGACTCCTACTGCGGGTCGTACAAGCTCTTTTCGACCGCAGGTGCACCGATTCCGCATAATCAGTGCTGGATGGCGCGGGCGCTCCACGAGAACAAAGCGTTCAACGGCCTGGAGATTATGATCGAGCGCCCCGACGGCAAACGCCTGACCGCGCTCGCGCACGCGAACCCGATCCGCGATCACGCAGGTCAGCTCATCGGAGCCGTGAACGGCCTGGTGGACACCAGCAACCAGCCGCACGCCGACGCAAGTCCGCAGCCGGAAGGCGCCCGGGACGAGTGGCTGGCGATCCTGGCTCACGAACTGCGGCATCCCTTGGCGCCCATTCAGCACATGGTCGATTACCTGAAGAAGACGCCGGATATCGGAGCCAGCCAGGTCGAGCAGGCGACGAACATCATCTCGGCCCAGGTCAACCAACTCACGCATCTGATCGATGATCTACTTGACCTCGGAAGAATCGCGCGAGGCGCCTACAGGATTCGCAAGACGCCGATCGAACTGGGCGCGGCAATCCAGGAGGCGGCCGAGACACTGCGGCCGATGATCGAAGCGCGAGGCCATGAGATGAAGGTCACAGTGCCGTCCGCGCCCATCATCGTTGAGGCCGATACGGTGCGGATCGGCCAGATTGTCAATAACCTGCTGGACAACGCGAACAGACACACCCAACCGGCGGGGCGTATCTCGGTCGAACTGACGTTAGACAGAGGCTCAGCCGTGCTGGACGTGCGCGATTCAGGAACCGGCATTCCACGCGCGCTTCTCCCGCACGTGCTCGAGCCTTTCACCCGCGGGAAGCGTTCACGGCTTTATCCCCGGGGCGGCCTGGGGGTGGGGTTGAACATCACGAAGGCGCTGGTCGAGCTGCACGGCGGCCAGATAAGCGTCACGAGTTCGA
>JACCYU010000159.1 GCA_013696315.1 Gammaproteobacteria bacterium
CGGAGCAGCACAGCAGGCACGGGAATACAGCCCGAAAACGCGCCCGGGAAGGTGAACCGACGCCGCGCTAACGGCGTGTATCTCACTTGCGTCAGAGGCAACACCAGGGCGCCCGGAGTGCGCTTCGCTTCTTCCGGGCTACAACGATTTTTTTTGACCACGCAACAGGAAAAAACCATGCAAACCAAACACAGTACCGGCAATAGCATTCAATACGACCACGTCGTGGCGGCATGGCGGGAGCAGTTGGTTCAAGCCTTAAATGATCCAGCATTCAAGCAGCGACTTGTAAATCACGAACGTGAGCTGTTGCCCCGGTTCGCGGCGCAGTACACGAAGTTGCAGACCTTGCCCCGCCGTGCGCGTCGGGCGATGCAGCGGCAGTGGAAGCGATCCTTGGCCGGCGTGGCGCTGCTGTTGGCGCTGGGTCAGACACCGGCGCTGGCCGCCACGATCAATATCGGCGGCGGAGGTGGGCAGACCAGCGCGCCCATCAAGGTCTGCTCCTTGGTAGACGCCATCACAGCGGCCAACACGGATACCTCCACCGGCGGCTGCCCGGCTGGTAGTGGTGCGGATACGATCGTGTTACCCAAAGGCAGCACGCAGACACTGACGGCGATCAACAATTCGGAAGCTGACCAGTACGACCGCTTTTTTTCTGGTCCAAACGGGCTGCCTCTGGTAACCAGTGCGATCACGATCCAGGGCAATGGCGCGACGATCAGGCGGGCCAGCAGCGCGCCGGAGTTCCGTATTTTCGCCGTGGATTTTGATGGCAGGCTGAGTTTGCAACGAACCAGGGTAAGCGGCGGAAAGACTCCTGACGGCGGCGGCGGTATAGCCAGCGCCGGCAGGGTCATCTTATCCAGCAGCACGATCTCCGGTAATTCAGCCTCGGGCGGCGGCGGCGTACTCAACTTGGGTACCCTTACCGTCACTAGAAGCACGATATCAAATAACTCTTCCGCCGCCGGTGGTGGTGGTGGTGGTGGCGTGCGGAGCGATGGCGAGGCGGGCGGAGGTAATCTAACCATTATTAACAGCGCCATCTCGGGCAATTCCGCCAAGGGAAGCTCCGGAGGCGGGGTGTGCATCGATTACGCCACACTTACGGTCACCGGTAACACCATCTCGGGCAATCGCGCAACCGGCGGCAGAGGCGGCGGCGTAGAAAGCTTTCAGAGCGACCTCACTTTGACCAACAGCACCATCTCGGGCAATTCCGCAAATGGTATCGGCGGCGGTATCAGCATTACTCTAGGCAATAATCAATGATGATTCCCTGACCAACGCCACCATCACACGCAACTCCGCCTCGCAATCGGGCGGCGGTATTTATATTTATGCAACTGATCTCACGCTGCACAAAACGTTAATCTCGGGCAATACCGCGCCCAAGGCGCGGGAAGTGGATAGCAGTAACTACGGCACCGTCAATGCCAACGACTTCAACGTCTTCGGGTTCAACCGCAACGCAGGACTTTCGGGCTTTAAAAAAGGCGCCACCGACATCGTACCCAGTGTAGGTCTCGCGAAAGTTCTAGACACCACCCTCGCCAACAACGGTGGGCGAACCAGAACCCATGCATTGCCCGCGGGCAGCCCGGCGATCGATTCGGTCAGCGACGGCACCTGCCCGCCTCCGAGGACAGACCAGCGCGGCGTAAGAAGGCCGCGGGATGGCAATGGCGACGGCGGCGCGGCCTGCGACACCGGTTCATTCGAGCGTTGAGAAACATGGCGCGTAGGCTCGGATGAGTCAGCGAATCCCAGCTATTCAAGATAAACGTCGGCAAAGGATTGCCGACCTACCACTACAGCGCTATACCTCGTCTGGTGAGCAACTTGCGCAAGCGTAAGTCGTCATCCCGCCGACCGCCTGCCCTTCAATTGCTAAACAGTTGTGCGGGGAGAAGAATCAGATAAGGCAGCACGGCGGTGATTACGCGCTCGTTGGCGGTAAACACGCGACGCTCACCGAAACCGTTACCGGTTTGATTGCGCACCTCTACCCGCTTCTGAGACTCTCGACCAGCCACATTACCTTAACGCCGAGTGCCGCGTAATTATCGGCTTTGGCGTTGCGGTCATAGATCGCCGATCCAGGCGATACGACTTCGATCACGAGATTGGCCGTGGTGCGATGACCTGGATCGAGTCGCGCTTCCAGTTCAGCCGAGACATAGAACTGGTCAGGCTCAAAGTAGGTGCTCGGGCCCGTCCACATGGCGGCGCGGGGACGTATAGCGTTCCTTGAGTGCCTGTCGAGCGCAGGCGAGCGGATAGTAATTCATTAAGGCGCGGCCAGTCAGGCGGCGGCGTCATGTAGAGCACTCCCGCGATAAGTTCGAGCTTGGAGCGGTCAGGCGGATCGGGTAGCCGCCAGAATTCATCGAGCGTGTAGGTCTTGACCAACGGCGAAGTGCTGACCGAGGTCATGTCGATCTCCTCAAGCAATGGCGTGGTCATATTAATTCCTAACATTGCCGCGGCGTCATTTTCGCTGCGCCCCCTGTACACAAAGAGCCGTTGCGATCCAGCCAATCTCGGAAAGTAAATACATACCTGCCCCAGGCGTTGCCAGCCCGCGCAATGTTGTATAGCGATTCAAGCGCCGCTGTGCGGCGGAAATCTATTATCACCGGCGAATGTTCGAATCCGTATGCAATCGGTGGGTACGCCGGCCGTAAGCTCTCCCGTGTGAAGAAAGAGACAGCGGATGTGACGGAAGTGCATTAGTTCAGAATTTCTAAAAGGCGAAAAAAAGGAGGTCAGCATGTAAGCGTAGCCATAACTACAGTTCATTTTTTTCTGCGTTCTCCCGTCATTACGGGAACCTGATAGTAACAACCGCAAGAGTCTGCACATCCAGTCGTGGCATCTGCCCTCAAAGTCTGAACCCGGGCATGGGGGGCGTATTGGCAGCGCCATCGTCGCTACTCCGGCGGTTGCGTCGGACGTGCGGATAAACAAGCGCCGAACGGCGTGGTCATTCATCGGCGTCAGCTACGCTTGTTCGCGGCCAGCCGGCGCCCTCGCTAGTAGCCTAATTGCTTGGGGTAAATTCAGTGAAAACTCAATGTTCAGTATTGTTTGTCAGCGCGTTAATGCTGGCCTCTTCGGCTAACGCCGCTGTTCTGTATAGCGACAATTTCGACGCACAGTCTTTCTCCGGCTGGCGACCTTCCGGTAACAGCACGGCGAAGATCGTCAATTCTCCGATCCGTGGCGGCAACTATGCGGCGGAGCTTAAACTCGACCGGCTCAATGACAAGGTCTCATACCGCACCGAGCTCACCCTGCAAAATCCAAAGTTCGACATCGGCAAGGAATACTGGATCGGTTTCAGCAACCAGATACCGACTTCCGGGGGCGACGGTTTTTTCGCCTTCCAGATACACAAGCGTCCCGATGCCGGGGATCAGGGCGGCCAACAGCCGATACTCCTGAGAGCTAACTCGAGCGGCTACCGTATCGACGTTAATTACGATGCGAACGCCACGACAACTGCTTCGACACAGGGTAGCAAGATCTTCAGCGCGGGCAGTCTGAGCAAAGGTCAATGGACCGACTGGGTGATCCATGTCGATTTTTCGTTTGGCAGCGACGGACTGCTCGAGATATGGAAGAACGGCAGCATGATCGTTAACTACCATGGGCCCAACTGCTACAACGACGCGCTCGGCCCTTATATGAAAGTCGGCATTTACATCCCGGGGTGGCGGAGTCGCTCGGGTGCCACGGCGTCCGATCAGCGCACCATCTATTACGATGAGGTTACCGTGGGCGACGCAGCGGCCGGCTACAGCGGCGTCGCGCCATAGCGCGATTCATGATCCTTATCGAACGGACTGACTAAGTAATAACCTCAAAGGGCGGGCGCATTACAAGGACGCAATCCGCCCCGGGGCGTGAACGGTCAGCGGTCCGTCGGGATGGCATACTTCTCCATGCGATAACGCAGCGCCATGCGGGTAACGCCTAACCGCCGCGCGGCCTCCGACACGTTGCCGTCCGCGCGTTGCAGCGCCTGTCTGATTAGCTGATATTCGGCGGCTTCCAGAGTCATGTCCTCAAGCGCTTCGCCGACCTCCGGCTGCTGGTCATGGTGCGCGTCGCCGCTTTCCAGGCTCATGGCCGCGAGGGTCAGGCGTCGGCCGTCACTCAGTAACACTGCGCGTTCGACCAGATGCTGAAGCTCCCGCACATTGCCGGGCCACGTGTAGTTGCACAGCGCCGTGACCAGTTCCTGAGATATCTCCGGTTCCGGCAGCCCGTAACGGTGCGCGGTCTGTTTCGCAAAATGGCGCGCGAGCAGCACGGGATCGTCGCCTCGTTCCCGCAGCGGCGGCATGGTCAGGGTCAAGACCTTCAGCCGGTAGAACAAATCGGAGCGAAAGCGTTCCTGTTTGACCATCTCCGCCAGATTGCGATTCGTGGCGGCGATAAACCATGCCGGCACGCGCCGTTCGCGGCTGCTGCCCACCTGCCTGACCGTACGGCGTTCGAGCACCGTCAGCAATTTCGATTGCAGTTCCAGCGGCAGTTCGGCGATCTCGTTCAAGAATACCGTGCCGTCCTCGGCGGCGACGACCAGGCCGGTGCGCGCGGTGTGTGCGCCGGTATAGGCGCCCTTCTCGTGACCGAACAGCTCCGCTTCGATGAGGTCCTTGGGCAGCGCGGCGCAATCCACGTGTACAAACGGACGCTCACGACGGCTGCTTGCCAGGTGCAACAGCCTGGCCGCCAGATCCTTGCCGCAGCCGGTTTCGCCCAGAATCAAAACGGTAGGCGGTGAGTCGCTCGAATTGGCGGTAATCGCACCAATACGCTGAATCTGTTTGCGCAATTGTACGATTGCGTCGCTTTCCCCAAGCAACGTCGCGGACTCCAGCGCCCGGCCGTCGCGTTGCCGCGAATATTCAAGGCTCTGCCGCACCTCCACCTGCCTGAACACCTTCTCGACGATCACCAGCAATTCGTCCAGATCCACCGGCTTTTTCAGGTAATCCAGCGCTTTGAGTTTTAATGCCGCGACGGCGTCCTCCAGTTCACCGTACGCCGTCATCACCACCACCGGAATATCCGCGCTATCGCGCTCTCGCAACTGCTCCAGAAAATCCAGCCCGGAGCCATCCGGCAAGCGCATGTCCAGTAGAATCAGGTCAGGTGTAGCACGCGTAATCTGCTCACGCGCGGTTGCGAGCGTGCCGGCGACATCGCTGACATAACCTTCCTTGCGAAAGCGCTTGGCAATGGCTTTGGCCAGCATCGCCTCGTCTTCCACGATGAGTATGTGGACTTCAGAGGCAGCACCTCCGTTGGAGGGCTCGGCCGCAGACGTTTTTTCTTCGAGGGTCATACGGATTCAATTTCAATGGAATCGTTCGTTGGCAGCGACAAGCGTACGCGCGTACCGCCGCCGGGCGCCTGCTCAAACACAATCCTGCCGCCGTGCGCCTGACTCACCTTGAACGCGAACGGAATGCCGAGCCCGGTGCCGAAGCGCTTGGTCGATGGCACCGGCGCCAGCCCTTTAGGATCGGGATTCATCGGCATACCGGGGCCCTGATCGTCGATGATCAACGTGATCTCACCTGCCGACGACACGATCGCAAGCCCGATCTCCCCGCCCGGCGGCGAGGCGTCGGCGGCATTGTTGATCAGCCCGTGAATCGCCTGTTCCAGCAGATCGGTATCGACGAGTAACGCCTGATCACGCCGCCACGCAGAACGCCTGATAGTAAGCTTTTTTGCCTCGAGCTTCGGCTTGAGCGGCGCCAGCGCGCCCTCCACCACGGCGGCGAGCGTGGTGCGCGTCTTGTGCGGTTTTAATGGATGCAGATAGGACAGCAGCGATTTGATCCAGCGTTCCAGGCGATCCACCGTGTCGATGATCTCCTGCCGCGATTCCCGCAAATCCTCCGCGTCATCCACGTCGTCCATCACCTGCGCGGTAGCTCGAATGCAGGCCAGCGGATTGCGAATGTTGTGCGCCACCACTGGCACCAGCGCGCCCAGCGCGGCCTGCTTTTCGCTTTCCACGAGCGCATCACGACTCGCAGCGAGCTCGCTCGCCATGTTATTGATCGAGCGCGCTACCACGGTCACTTCATCCACACCCCAGGTCGGGATGCGATGGTCGAGTCGGCCTTCGCTGATACGCTTGGCGCCCGACACCACCTCACGCATCGGCGCCACGAAACCGCGCCGGAAACTGCGGTGCGAGAAAAACAGCAATGCCGCCGCCAGCAGGATGGGCGCGGGAATCAGAATGGGCGCCAGCCGCGTCCAGTATTCGATCGTCTGCTCCAGCGCCCGGCGCTGTCGCGCAATGATTTTCGAGAATTCCAGAAAAGCATCTTCGAAATTGCCCAGCATCATCCGGTCGTAAGCCGGGTCCAGGAGCTTTATGCGCTCTGTCACACTGACTGGGGACGCCAGAAACTGATTCATCTCCGCCTGCATCAGGCTGTACGACTGCTGCATGGAGTCGATGGCGCGCGTCTCGGCCACGGAATCGGCATGCTGTTGCAATGCGTAGAAATGCTTATCGATGAGATACAGGCGATGCCAGTATTGATCCAGCGCATTGGGATCACCGCCCGCGCCGGAACGGGTGATTTCCTTGAGCTGCCGGTACAAATCCCCGCGCACCAGCTGCGCCTCGATCAGCAAGGCGTTGATGCGCACCGATTCCTCCGAGGTCTGCTGCCAGAAATACGCCCACAAGCCGCCGATCGCCCCGGTGATAATCACCAGCAGCAGAAAGCTCGTCTGATAAACGAGCAGCAGTTTTTTTAGCGACCGTGTGCGGATCATTAACTGACGATGCATTAGCTAATGAAGCCGTGATCCGCGGCCGCTTCTCAAGCGCACAAACTTTGGCATAAGGGCAGTATACTCAAGAGCGGGTGTCGATCGACCGCTCCCTTGCGCACGCGATTCCCGCCTCGTTAACGCGATTAGGCACCGAAGCGCATACTGAAGTGGTTGTTTTCAATCATACAGGTGGTTTATATCAACCGATAACCTGTGGTTGCTTTCGGGATCGAACCTGCTCCGGTAGTTGGGCCATAGGCTGAAATTCCTATAACTTGTTATTTATTCAGAGCTTGTTTATGCCGCATCATCCATTTAGTACGTCTGGCACGCAATCTGCTCTAATTGGGGACATAGTGAAGTTGTGGCACTATCCGGCTTCAGTTATGTAAGAGGTAACAAACGCCAGTAATTGCTGGCAGATTCAACCTTCAACCCAAGTGGAGATAAACTCATGAAGTGGACAACCCCAGAATATAGCGACGTACGTTTTGGTTTTGAAATCACGATGTACATCAACAACCGGTAATGCCTCCGGTAACCGGGGACTGCAAAGTCCCCGGTTCTTTTGGCCCATCGGGACCGACACCCGTAATATCACCGGCCACGAAACAAGGCGTACGGTTCAGTCCTGAAGCGTACCGCCATCATTATGTAGCAACCCTTCGAGCTCCGACCCGCCGCGGCGCAGGTTCGCATTTACGCTCGATCTCAACCTTCTCTTCCCGCCGCACCGATCCAACGATTAGATTGCGGGCAACGACATGTGCCCTGGCCAGCCGCCAGAGCAATTGTGGAGCCTGAGCAATGAGGAGAAGATGCCGTGAATGAGGTTTCCGCTCGCGATCCCAAGCCGGGGATGCCATTATGGCTGCTGGCCGAACTCACCTACGCCTGCCCACTGCAATGCCCTTACTGCAGTAACCCGCTAGACATGGCGCAGCAAGGCAAGGAGCTGGATACCGACACCTGGCTGAGGGTTTTGCGCGAGGCGCGCGCCATGGGCGCGACGCAGCTGGGACTATCAGGTGGGGAACCGTTGTTACGGCGCGATCTTGAAGTAATTATCGCCGAGGGCCGCAAGCTCGGATTCTATTCGAACCTAATTACGTCGGGTATCGGCATGGATGAGGAGCGCGTAGAAACGTTTCGGCGCGCCGGCCTCGACCACATCCAGATCAGCTTTCAGGCAAGCTCGCAGGAACTCAACGATTTCCTGGGCGGCACGCACTCATTCGAGCGCAAGCTCGAAATGGCGCGCGCGGTCAAGCGGCACGATTATCCAATGGTGCTTAATGTGGTTCTGCACCGCCACAACATCGAGCAACTGGACCAGATTCTGGAAATGGCGATTTCCCTGGATGCGGATTATGTCGAGCTGGCCAACACTCAGTATTACGGCTGGGCGCTGCATAACCGCGAACAGTTGCTGCCGACGCGCGAGCAACTGCAACATGCGGAAGTTGTCGCCAATGAGTACCGCGAGCGCCTCAAGCAGCGGATGAAAATCTACTACATCATCCCGGATTATTACGAGGAGCGACCAAAAGCCTGCATGAACGGCTGGGGTAACGTATTTCTCACCATTACGCCGGATGGCACCGTCCTGCCCTGCCACGCGGCGCGACAATTGCCTGGGCCTGAACTTCCCAATGTTCGCGACGCGAGCATCGAATGGATCTGGCGCGACTCGCCCACGTTCAATCAGTTTCGCGGCTTCGACTGGATGAAGGAACCTTGCCGCAGCTGCCCGGAAAAGACCCGTGATCTCGGCGGTTGCCGCTGTCAGGCCTACATGCTCACCGGCGATGCGGCGAATGCCGACCCGGTATGCAGTAAATCACCGCATCACGAAACCGTGCTGGATGCTCTCGCGCGCGCCAACAGCGCGGAGTCCAGAGGCAATCCCAAACCTCTGGTATTCAGAAATCCGCGCAACTCGAAGCAGATTACCGCCGAGCAGCGGGCGACGCCGGAACATGCAAACTAACGATACGCTCGCCTGACGCTTTCAACCGACGAGGCGAGTCGCCATCTGATCGAATACCTGCACCAGCACTTTACCGATCGCTGGGTCATTCGCGACATGCCCACCGGCTTCCACAACACGTAACTCTGATCCAGGCAGCGCGCGATGCGCCGTCCACGCGGATTCCAGTGGACACACGAGATCACGCTGGCCGTGAACGATGGTGCAGGGTTTGTCGTTTAAAACTTCGAAATCCAGCGGCACGCCCTCGCCGCCCAGAAAAAATTTGTAATGGGCGTAGTGATTGACGATCGCCGCGCGGCGGTGGATTTCATCCGCATCCATGCTGCCGGCTTTATTATTTCTCGTCGGCATAAATTGCCTGACCACCCGTGTTTCCCAGGCGTTCCAGCCACGCGCGGCGGCCATTTGTACGCTCTGTTCCGGCGCGTGCAGCAAGCGATGGTACTCGGATACCGGACTCGCGCGCTCCGGCTCAGGAAGATGCTCGATGAACGACGCGTAGTCTTGCGGGAACAGGCGCCCGACGCCATCCTTGCTGTAAAACCAAGCCAGATCGCGCAATCGCGCGAGGAACGTGCCGCGCAGCACCAGCGCTGCAACGCGTCGCGGCCACCGCCTTAAATAAAGCAGCGCCAGGGTAGCGCCCCATGAGCCGCCATACAGCAACCACTGTTCGATATCGAGGTGCGACCTTAATCGCTCCAGGTCCGCGAGCAATGCCTGCGTATTGTTATTCTTCAGGCAACCGGCGGGGTGCGAGCGCCCGGCGCCACGCTGATCTATCAGCACGATTCGGTAAATGGCTGGATTAAAGAAGCGCCGATGACTGGGCGCGCAGCCCGAACCCGGGCCGCCATGCAGAAACAGGACGGGAATGCCGTCGGGATTTCCGCACTGTTCGTAGTAAAGCCTATGCGGCTGCTCCACATCAAGCATACCCGACGCGTACGGCTCTATTGCAGGATAGAGATACTGATCTGACACGAAAGAAGTTTCACGATGAACGATCCGCCCCTTCAGGCAGGAGTCGGCGCGCGACTCGCCATGCCGCGCTGCGGGTCGTAACCATATACCGAGAGCACGAAAAACACGATTCCGCTGCCCACAACTACGGCCAGACTGATTGCGTTGAGCTGACCGTAGAGCGCGAAGCGGATCAGCTCGATTGTGTGCGTGAAGGGATTGAACCGCGCAAGCGTATAAATGATTTCGGCGCCGGACGCATCCAGCTTCCGCAGGGGGTAAAGCGCCGAAGAAATAAAGAACATCGGGAAGATGACGAAATTCATGGTGCCCGCAAAGTTTTCCAGCTGCTTGATATGCACAGACAGCAGCAGGCCCAGCGAACCCAGCATCATACCGCCCAGAACGAGGGCCGGCAGGGCATAAAGCCAGCCGATCATTGGAATGTCCACATCGAACAGCACGCACAACAGCAAGAACGCGTACGCCTGCAATACAGAGAGCAATGTCCCGGCCATGAGCTTGCACAGCAACAGATACCAACGGGGCAACGGCGCCGTCAGCAGCAACCGCATCAGGCCCATTTCACGATCGTAAACCATCGACAGCGAAGACTGCATACTATTGAACAGCAGCACCATTCCGAGCAGGCCGGGCGCGATGTAGACCTGGTACTCGACTTGAGCATCGTAAGGCGGAACGACGGCCACGCCGGACATGTGCTGAAAGCCAGCCGCGAATACAATCAGCCATAACGCGGGACGCACCAGCGCAGAAATCAGACGCCCTTTCTGATGCCAGAATTTGGTGACCTCGCGGCTGCCCAGCGCCTGCATGCCCCGCAGCGCGTGCATAGGCGTCATGAGCGCGCTCCGTTGATATCAGATGGGACGACAACCCAGGCATACGCCCCGCAACGTTGCGTGCGCCTGATGACAACCCTTTTTAGACACGTGTTCGGCGTCCACCGTCGCAATGCATCCATGCTACCGCTCACCGCTCTTCTCTGGACTAACGCCAGTCATGCTCAGGAATGCTTGCGACAAGCTGCCGGCGCGCGTGTCGCGCAGCAATTCCGTCGGCGTCTTCGCCGCCAGCAACCGCCCCTGATGCAACACCAGCACTCTGTCCGCCTGTTCCGCCTCGTCCACCAGATGCGTGGCCCATAACACGCCCATGCCGCGCGCGGCGCAGAGTTCATGGACATAGCTGACCAGCGAGGAGCGCGAAGCGGGATCGAGACCCACCGTCGCTTCGTCCATCAACAGCACGTTGGGGTCGTGCAGCAGCGCGCGCGCGAGCTCGATCTTACGACGATTACCACCGCTTAACGCCCGACAGGATTCCTCCGCCCGGCCTTCGAGACCGAGACGTTGCAACTCTACCTCGATGCGCGTGCGGGCGCGTTCCCTGTTCAGGCCATGCAGCCGGCAGTGAAACAGCAGATTGGCGCGCACGCTCATGTCCATATCGAGGGTAGGCTGCTGGAACACCACACCGATGCCGGCCAGGGCGTGGATGGGTTTGCGGCGGATGTCATGGCCGCGAATGTGAATGTCGCCGCTATCCGCGACGAAGAGTCCGGTCAAAAGCTGGAACAGGGTCGTCTTGCCCGCGCCGTTCGGGCCCAGCAGGGCGACAAACTCGCCCGTGTCCACGTGCAGACTGACGTTGTCCAGCGCCTTGCGCGCGCCGTAGGACTTGCTGGCGGATGCGACCTTCAGCACCTTTTCCCGCGCCTGGGTAGCGCACATGGCCGCGCCGGTATCGTTCAAGCGCCGCGCCTTTCGATCACTTCACCCGGTGCCACGGTCACCTCGCGGGCGACCCGATTGTGAAGCCGCGCCAAAAAGTGCCGGGACTTAACGAAGTGCTGGACCCCACGAGTTCGCTGCCGCCCTCGCGCGCCAGTATCGCGAATACCTGCTTCGCGGCCTCGATTTCCGCATTGCCAAAGTGCAGCGGAATGCCCTCCCGGTACGCCTTTCTTAACGCCTGCAATGTCGCTTCGTCCCGCGCCTGGGTGAGCGGTGCGATGCGCTCCCATTCCTGCTCCGACTCAGCCAGAATATGCTTGGCGGCGTAGGTCGCGCGCAAAAACCCCTGCGCCAGCGTCGGGTTCTTCACAGCCCAGTCTTCGCTGAACACCCACACCAGCAGCGGCACCGGTTCTTCAACCCCCAGCTCGGCTAACGCCTCATCGATGCCGATCAGCGGCTTCATGCCAGCCGCTTCAAGCCGCGCCGCGTAATGCCAGTAGTTAATCAACGCGGGCAAAACACCCCTGAGCGCCAGTACGTTCAGCAGCGGCGGCGCGGCATAAGTGGGCTCCACCATGTCCGCCAGGTCTTCGTTAAGTGTTTGACGCGCGTAGGCGCGCAGCAACAGCCAGCTCTTGTCGACCGGACCGCCAGCCACACCCAGCTTCCTGCCGGCCAGGTCCGCGAGCACGTCGATGCCCGCGTCGGGCCGCACCAGCAGCGCACCTTCCGTAAGGGAATACGGCACGGCCGTAAAGTTCCGGTTGGCGGCACGCTGCCGGGACACCCAGATCCAGTCGCCCACCACCATGTCGATATCACCGCTTCGCAGCGCCACGTTCAGCGCACTGGTGGAACTGAGCGGCACGATTTCCATTTCCACGCCCTCGCGCTCGGCGAGCCCATGCTGCGCCACGACATCCAGTTCCCACGATACCGTGCCGAAATGCAGCACACCTACCCGCACTGGCTCGAGCTCCCCGGCCCGCGCCGCGCCGCAAACAATCAACAGAAAACAAATGACGAAAACCGCCTCAAAAAGATGGCGCAAAAACGGCCGCGCAAGATCAAAAGGCGCGATCATGCGAACAACGGCGAGGCTCATTGGCAGGGTCGGCTGTTTAGACGTACCGAATGTGGACACGACACTGTGCACAAAATTCACTACTTGAGTCAGGGCAGACGACCGCCGCATGCGGGAAAGCATCCGGGTCGCGCGCCGCCGCATGACACTCTTCACGTTCTCTCCGCATAGCCTGTCAGCTCCACGTAACCCATGCCGCTGACTCGGTCAGTGCCGCACAAGCCCGTAACATCGACCGCGCCTTCCCAGTAGCGCACCAGCACGTCCAGCTCCTGATCGGCCATGATGGGCGTGACGATTAAACGGCAGTCGCACGCAGGTATTGTCAGCCGCCAGCGCGCCGGGTAGCGACCACCGCGCGGGCTGGACCAGTGCGCCAGCGTTTCGATCCGCACGTCGCTGGCGACCAGCGTAACGCTGTTGCCGAGCGCGTCAACCCAGACACCGCCGCTGTTGGGATCAGTCGCATCACGCGTGTCACGCAGGCGATAAAACATGATATCGGCACCATCGTTCAGTTGCAGCGCGAACCAGTCCCAACCCTGCTGATCGTCCGCGAGCGAGCCGCTGCTCCACTCCCTATCCAGCCACGACAAGCCGTTGAGGTCAATGATCTCACCATCCAGGGTGAGCGTGCCGACGGTGCTCAGACGCGTGAAAGAGTAATAATACGATGCATGACCTTTCGCGCTCTTGCGGTCCAGACCACGATTACCCTGCAACACCAGCGGCTTTTGTGGCGACAGCGCCAGCGCCAGCCGCCAATTGCCGGCGTTGGCTTCCAGCCGCCACGGAAAACCACCGCCTGGGCGCGCCGCGACTCGCCAATCTTCCAGCCATACTCGAAACGGCGCGGTCCGCGCGCCCGCCAGACCCATCGCGCCGCGGCTGAAACGCTCGTAACACTCGAACCGATGCTCTTGCCGGTCGGTTAACGCGAGGTGCGCGGTATAGAGCTGATCGGTGCGCCACGCCGACCTGCCCGGCGTCTGGTTGGGGCTTAGCGCAATACGGAACAGGGTCAGCTCATACCCGAAGCGTCGGCCATCGGCGGCCTGTAAGTTGCCCGTGAAATACCACCACTCCTGGCGGAAATCCGGATGCGCGCCAAAGTCGGCCGGAAACCGGAAGCGGCGCGCCCGATCCGCCTGCGCATAGCCCGCGCTGTCGCCGAGCACGCCGGCAAGATCGTTTTCGTGCACGGGCGGCGCCGTATCACGGTCGGTAAAGAGAACGCGCAAACTCAGCGTTATCAGGACAATGAGCAATCCGCATATAATCAACCGGACCCGCGCCATTTATTCCGCCCGCAATCCTGCCGCAGGGCGCGAGGTCGCCGCCTGGAAACCGGGATAGATACTGGCCGCCAGTGCCGCGGTGAGCGCCAGCGCCAGCGTCTGCAACAGCGCCTCTGGCGCGATTGAGACTGGCATGCTCCAGCCAAACGACCGCCGATTGATCACCTCGATCAATACCAGCGACATTACCACCCCAAGCGGCATTGCCAGCAGGCCCGTGCATAAGCCCAGTAATCCGGCTTCGCCCGTAATCAGCACGACGATCTGGCCTTGTGTAAAGCCGGTCGCGCGCAACACCGCGAACTCCTTGCCGCGTTCCAGCAGCAGCGCCATGAACGCGCTCAAGACACCCACCACGGCGACCACCATAGTCAGCACTCGCAACACCTGCGTGATCGCGAAAGTACGGTCGAAGATCGCCATCGTCTGCGCGCGCAACTCGCCGGTGGCGCGGACCAGCACCGGCTGCAAACCTTGGACCGCGGCCCGCAATCGCGCCCGCACCTGACGCGCGGCCACGCCCCCGCTTAACCGAACGCCAAGCGAGGAGACGCTGCGGTCCCGCCACCAGCGCGCATAAAGCGCGCGCGACATCGCCACCACACCTTGATCCGAGCCGTAATCATAGAACATGCCGGCAATCCTGAAGCCCCGTTTGCCATGGTCGGTTCGCAACACGATGAAGTCGCCCGGCACCCGTTGATGTCTATACGCATAAGGTTCGGAGACTAGGACCGCTGTCCCGCGTCTGAACGCACGTCGCGCGGCGTCCGGATCGCCGGCCTTGAACATAAAGCCGAGCCGCGCGGATGGCGAGTTTTCGATCACGTGTAAGCGGGCTTCATGCGCGCCTGTCCGCACCGTGACCCAGCGGTGCGCTTCGACATCCGCGACGCCTTGTACGTTTGCGATCCGCCGCACGAGTCTCTGCGACAGTACCGACTCTGCGCCTTCTACGTCGGATGAGGGCGTGATCACATAGAGATCGGCGCGCAAGGTCGCGCCCAGCCAGGCGGCGACCGAGCCGCGAAAGCTGTCGATCATGATTGTTACGCCAGCCACCGCCGCCACGGACACGACCAGCGCTGCGCTCGCCACGGCGGTGCGGCTCAGACTGGCTTGTGCGCCGCGCGCGGCGAGGCGGCCCGGCGATCCGAACCAGTAAGCAAGCGGAGCTTGCGCCAGTTGCATCATGGTGGCCACCGCCGCTGGTGTGACCAACGCATAGCCCGCACTGACCAGCAGTAGCGCAACAAATCCGAGCCACAGCGACTGACCCGCGGTCAATAGCACGGCGCCTGCAAGCATGATCGCCACACCCGCCGGCGCCAGCCACCTGACCAGCCGTCGCGCACCGCGCTCCAGGTGCGAGCGGGTGCGCGCCTCCAGCGGTGTTGCGCGCGCCGCTTCCAACGCCGGACCCATCGCGGCCAGCAGACTGGCGCCGATACCGAGCGCAGCACCCTTGGTCAGGGTGCCCGCATCGACAGCCCAGGTGTTGACGCTGAATGTAAAGTACAGATCGTTGATCGTGCGGGTGACCAGCGCGAGCAGCCCCTGCGCCAGCACCGCACCGCCCGGCAGGCCGATAGCCACCGCGAGCAGGCTCAACCCCACCGCCTCCACCAGTATCAGACGGAAGATCTGTGTCCGGCCCGCGCCCAGCATCCGCAGGTTCGCGATCAGTCCACGGCGCCGAAAAACCGAGAGGCTCATGGTGCTGTAGATCAGGAACATGCCGATCAGCAGCGCCAGCAGACTCATCGCTGTCAGATTGGTGGCGAATGCGTGCGTCATCTGCGTCATGGCCTCGCTGCGCGCGGCGGCGCGTTCGACCCGGGCATCCGCCGGCAGCAACGCACCAATTCGCGCGCGCAGGCGCTCACCCTGCAAGCCCGCGGGCAGCCTCAGGTCGATACCGCTCAGACGCCCGAACCGGTCCAGCAGCGTCTGCGCCGTGGCGATATCCGCGATCATCAGGCCGTCGATCGCCGCCTGCGGCTGGGCGGCATGAGCCAGGTGCGCGAGCAGCTGAACCGATCGTTTGCGGCCACTGGCCTTGACCTTGAATCGGTCGCCGGTTGCAACACGCAGACGCTCGCCGGTCGCGCGTGACATCAATACGGCGCCCGGTTCCGTAATCAGTTGGTCGATCGGAATATCGCCACCGAAGGTAACGTATTTGCGGATAGGCGCCTCCGCGATGGGATCGACACCGAGCAGCCGCAGGGTTTCGCCGCGCACCTCGACGAACCCCTCCAGCACCGGCGCGCTGTTCCGCAACGCCAGCCTGACGCGCAGTTTTCGATAGAGCGCCTCATCCAGCCCGTGCGCGCCGCCAGTGATGCGATGCGTGGCGCGGCCTGAAGCCGCTTCTATGGAACCCCGGAAAGAACGCTCCGCGGCGCTGGTCGCGCCGTCGACCGCGACCACCATGGCTACACCGACCGCGACGCCGGCGACGGCCATACCAAGCTGCCAGGGGTAGCGGAGCAGATAGCGCAGGCTCGCCCGCACCAGCAAGGTATCAGCGTAGGAAACCAACCAGAACAATTACGTAAAGAGATCGGTCCCCGCGGTTGAAAGCGCTGCTGGGAGACGCAGCACGGAAACGGAGGGCAGGCTCGCGCCGCATGCATGAGCCTGACAGAATCGGCCGCTGGGGGCGCACGCGTACGGGCGGCATGTGGTTCGCTCCCCTGCCCACTAAACCGGCCGCAGGCGACCGTCAGCCATCAGCAGAACACGGTCGGCCAGCGCCGCGAGTTGCTCGCTGTGGGTCACCAGAATCAAGGTCGCGCCCGCGGCGCGGACTAGGCTGTCCAGCAGCGCCGCGACGCGTGCGCCGCTGTCCGCGTCCAGATTGCCGGTCGGCTCGTCCGCCAGAATCAACCGTGGTTTATGCACCAGCGCGCGGGCTAAAGCGATCCGCTGCTGCTCGCCTCCGGACAGCACGTCGGGATAGCTGTCGGTGCGATCCGCCAATCCGACTTGCGACAGCATCGCCTGCGCCTGATCGCGCGCACGCGGCGGCCGGTGACCATTCAACGCCAGCGGTAGACACACGTTTTCGAGCACGGTGAGGGTTGGGATCAGATTGAATGATTGATAAATGAAGCCGATATGGGAGCGCCTGAACACGGTGCGCTCCCGCTCGGAAAGACCGGTAACGGTCTGACCATCGATCTCGATGCTGCCTGCATCGGGACGATCGATGCCGCTGATCAGATTCAGCAACGTGGATTTGCCGCAACCGCTCTGCCCGACCACCGCCGCGAACTCGCCCTGGGCAAACTCGACACTCAGATCATTCAGCACCGCGCGTGCGCGTTCACCTTCAACGTAACAGCGGCTCACACCGCGCAAACATACGAATTCAGAGCCTTGCACGATAATCGAATCAAGAGCGTTGACGACTGCGCAGCGGTGGTAAGGCGCCGAAGATAATCTCAGGCGCGACGGTTAAGTCTGCGCCGTCGGATCGCGCCATTCAAGCCGCACCGCCAAAGGACTTTGCCCCGTGGAAACGCGATAGTAACAAGCCGCCTTGGCCGCGAACTCCTCTAGCGACCGCGCGGCCGATGCCGTAGCCCCGCGCGCGAGCGATCCCGCTCTCGCGCGGCTTGAGTTGATTTGTCAGCGGCCGGTTAACAGCGTATACAACCAGCACGTCGTCCGGCCGGCCCGACGACGGACGCCCGGATTCAACTAAACGCATGCGTATCGCTCTCCAAAACACGCTGGCGCTGCTGGCGCTGTATTTAGTTCTGGTAATCTGCCTCATTGTTGTGCTCCGGGCTGAACTTGGCGCTGCGCTGTTCGACCGTATTTACGCCAGCGTGCTGCTGGCGGCGCTCAGCGGGCTCGGATCCATAATCCTCATTGGCGCGTTGCTGCAGGTGCAGTTGAAACGCATGAGCGCGGGGCTGGCGGCGCTGATGGAGGCCGTGGCAAACGGCGACACCGAGGCGTTGAGGCAGCGGGACGATGAATTTTCGGCCGTGCGTGATGCCGCCAACAGGTTAGGGAACGAAATCACGGCGGCGCGCGACAAGCTGGACGCGGTAGCCAATGTTTTCGATGTTGGTGTCATCCTGATATCGCCGGACGGCTCCCCTGACTATATCAACCAGACCGCACGCCAGATCCTCATCTGCAATCGCGTGCAGGATTTCGCGGCGCGCTTCACCGAAATGTATGTGAAACTGAAAGAGGCCATCGACAAAGTATGCCAGGGCAGCGGGGGGGGGAGAGACTGACCAATATCGAATTAACTGTCGGCAAGGCCGGTGTTACTAAACGGCTGCGGGTGGAATTGCAAGCGCTCGGCTCTGCCGATAACCGGGGTTGCCTGCTTATCGTAGAGGATCAAGATCTGATTGATGCGCTGGACGAGGATCTGCGCGCGGCCACGCAGGCGCGCGGCCTGTCCCGCCTGTATGCGGCCGCAGCGCACGACCTCAAGGCGCCGCTCAACGCCATGAACCTTAACATGGAGATGCTCAAACGCAGCCTCGATGCCGATGACGCCAACGCCCGCCCGCGGCGGGAACATTATCTCAAGGTAATAATTCAGGAATCCGCACGGCTGAACCGATTGCTCAACTCACTGCTGGAGCAGAGTGCGCCGGCCGCGGAGGGTCGCACCACGGTCGACCTTGTGCGGCTCATCGACGAGCTGGCGACCTTGCTGACGCCGCAGGCGCGTCACCAGCAGGTCACGTTCGACGTTAGTCTGCCGATTGACGCCGTGCGGATATTCGGTAACGCGGGTCAACTCAAGCAGGCTTTGCTGAACATTATCCTGAACGCGCTGGAATGCGTGACGGAAAACGGGCGCGTGGGGGTCTCGCTCCGCACCGAGGCATCTTCAGCGTTAATCGAGATCGAAGACGACGGGGCCGGCGTCCCTGCGTTACTGCAACCCAGCATCTTCGACATGCACTTCACCACCAAAGAGACCGGCACCGGTATCGGTTTGTATGTCGCGCGAGCGGTGATCGAACGGCATGGCGGCGAAATCCAGCTTCAATCCAGATCAGGCGCGGGTACCCGATTCATTCTGTCATTGCCGTTGCATCAGCGAGCCTCACCGCCGGCCAAGATGCGCCTCCCGAAATTAACCCTACGTCCGCGCGATAGCTTTCCGGTCGCGCCGGCGCAACGTAACAGACCGGCTTGCAGATGATGCCCCCCATTGCGCAATGAACCAAGGGCGGTCATGCCGCCACGCGCTGGCACGATCGATGCGCATACTGGTTTACACGTGGTTAAGTTAGCGGCAAAAAGCTTTCTGACTGCATCAAAGGGGGGTAAAACTATGAAAAAATCAACTCATAAGACTGGAGCCGGCTGGTTGCTGGCCATCACTGTGTCGGTCGCTGGCGTCACTGCTCAGGCACGCGATCACGCAACACCCGTCGCGCAGGAAAAGGCGCAGGCCATCGGAATGCACGGCTTTACCGAGCAAAAGCTGGACGCGTTCGCCTCCGCATATGTAAAAATAGCCGATATCTACAATCGCCATGCCCCGCAGGTCAAGGAGGCGCGCAATTCTGAAGAGGCCTACAGCGCGCAAATGTTGATTGAGGATCAGATGTCGCAAGCCATCAGGGAAGAAGGGATGAGTCCCGACGAGTACAATCGTGTTGTTCGCACGATCAATCAGGATCCGCATCTGGGTCAGAAGGTGGCGCAGAAAATCCGCACCCTTCAATAGGCTGAATATAACAGAGGGGCAATGTCAGCGCCGGGTAACGGTTTGGCGGCTCAGGTCGTCGTGTTACGGTGACAGGAAAAGCATCGGGTAATCAAGATGCTGGATATCGGGAATGGCGCGCCGTTGGGAATCGGCGACAGGCAGTCAACCATATCGACGCACAACTTCCGGCTGGCTGGCATCTCCACCGGCCTGAACCTGAACGACCATATCATTGATCGCGTCGGCCACAATTTGCGGATGATCTTCCGGCGAGAAGTGACCCCCCTTGAAGATGTATTGAAGCGTCGCATCCAAGTCTCGCGCAAAACGAAAACCGTAGCGCACCGGCAGGATGCGATCCCTGGCGCCCCAGATTACGCATTTGGGCGCGGCAATCTGCTGAAGAGCCGTAATCACGTTCCGGGTATCACGCAAGTGCAGGTCCTTCGCCTGCCGGACGAATGCGCGCGGACCGTCCTCCGCGTAATACGGCCAGTATAATGCAAACGCCTCATCCGCCGCGGCGCGAGTGACATGGGAAATTCGCATCAACCGGCGGAAGGCGAGGCGGAACAGGAATTTGGGCAGGCGCTCGACGAGTCGCGGAAACCGTCGCGTAATGTTGACCGCAGGCGTAGGCCAGGCGTCGTAACCAACGCTGTTGACCAGCACCAGCCCCTGACACACCGCCGGCTTGCGCTTGAGCGCGACCTGCAGCACGCCGCCGCCCAGCCCGTGACCTACAAAAATCGCGCGCCGGATCCGCAACGCCCGTAGCCAGTCGAGCAGATAGACAGCCTGTTGCGCCACCGAAATGTTGCGTCGCGCACCCTGCGACATTGAGTTCCCGTAGCCTACAAGTTCCCACGCAAGGCAGCGAGCGCTCGATACTTTCGGCATGACATTACGCCACAGCATGGGCGAGGTCGCGAGACCATGCACCATGACCACGGGAAGCCCCTCACCGGACTCCCGCCAGTTCATCCATAAGCCATTGACGTCACGATGCCGGCGTTTCATGCTTTCTCCGGTTCTCGTTAAGGTCTCCATCGACCGACTTGTCGTAATTAGGCAAGCTTCATACCACTGTGGCAGGTGCATGAATGTCTGATTTCCACTTCTACGGCGCGTACATTCAGCGGTGAAACATAGGCATGACCTCATACCATGTAGAAATTACCCCATGATGTGCAAAATCGGATGCACGATTCACGCGGTCATGGTTAAGCTGAGCGTATCGATGTCCAGACAAGCCGGCTCATGAATGACCGCGCGGCTCCGAAACCATTCACTGTGGCTGATGCCGGAGGAAGCTGCGCGCGCACGGCTGGACCGCATCATTGAAGACCTGAGTAACACACACCGCACGCCCCGCTTCCATGCGCATGTGACGCTGCTTGCGCGCGTTTTGCAGCCGGCGCACGATGTGGTGGCGAAAACCCAAGCGCTGGCAATTGCCGGAAAACTACCGCAATTGTCGCTTACTCTGGGCAGCCTCGCGATGACCAATGCCTATTTTCTCAGCCTTTTCGCAATCGTGGACCCCGGTGATTACTTGCTCGCCGCCCACGAGCGTTTAAAAAGCTGCTTCCACGTGCAGTCAATCGGCGCGTTTACGCCCCATCTCAGTCTGCTCTACGGCAAGCTCGCGGAGGTGGACAAACATGCGATCGTCGCGCGGCTGCACCGTCGTTATCCAGAACGCTTCACCGCGCGCGAAATCGCGGTATTCGATACCTCGGGCGCGCCGGAGCACTGGCGGCAGGTCGGGTCGGTTGCGCTCACGGAACCTTGACCCGACCGTACGCATCAAGCCGGGAAATCTGAAATCGGGAATATCGATGCCGCGCCGCCCGCGGCTCAGGCCCACAGTTCACGTATAAGCCGCAATCGCTTCGCCAAGCTCGTCCGGCGTGCCGATATCAAGCGCCCGACCCGTCGCGAAGCATTCCGCTTCAACCGACAACCCATCGTCAATCGCGGCCTGTATTACGTCGCCAATGAACAATTCCCGCGACGGCGTGGACTGTCGGCTCAAACGCGCGGCGAGATGATGGTGCATGAATTCGGAAAAAACCGGCGTCCACACCGCCGTCATCCAGGTGAAGCGCAGCTCGGTGGCAAACGGCTTGACGACGATTCGCCGCACGCGCCCGTGCTCGTCGATATCTACCAAGTCGCATTTCCGCGGACGACTCGCCGGAAAGAGACCAAGCACGACCGTGGCGCCGGTGCGGGTTTGACGCGCGAGCAGGCTGGCGTAGACATCGACAGGCTCAAACAGAATATCCGGGAACCCGAGCGCCACGCGCGCATGGCGCACGAACGGCCAGGCCTGATCCAGTGTATACGGCGTGCCGAACGGCGCCCCCATCAATAGATAAGCCAGATCCATGGAGAGCCAGGCGCCGTCGCCGAAATAGGCCGGAATATCCCATTTCCCGGCGCGCAGGATGATAAACACGCGCCGCACGCCGGCAACCCGCAGCCGCTCCAGCAGGTAGTGACTGACGACCTTCGGCGTGCGCGCGGGATCGGTCTGAAAACCGATCGGATAGAGTTCCTTGCTGCAGGGCAGCCGCCCAAGGCGCGTCGCCTGCCCGCCTGCCGGAATCAATCCGATAACGTCGTCCTGCGGCTCGGTCATGACGCATGATCAGAGCTGCTGACGACGCGGCCCGGCGCCCGCTGCCCACGCGCTAATACGGATATAGCGGCTCCCCGCGTCGCGTGCGAATGTACTTGCGAGTCGTTACGCAAACGGATGCCGAATGACGATCGTCTGCTGCCGCTCCGCGCCGGTGGAGATCAGATCGATCGGCGTTTCTACAAACGCTTCAATGCGATCCAGGTATGTGCGCGCCGCGGCTGGCAGTTCGGATAGACGCGTGACGGCCGCGGTGGTCTGGCGCCATCCCGGCAAATCCTCATAGATTGGATTATCCCGCGCGACCGAGAAGCCGCCGTCCCGCTGCGCGTCGCCGGAGCGTTCATAACCCACGCACATGCGCACCGTGTGCAGACCGTCCAGCACATCGAGCTTCGTCACGCACAGCCCGGAGATGCCGTTGATACGAATCGCGCGCTGCATGGCCACGGCATCGAACCAGCCGCAGCGGCGCGGACGTCCGGTGGTGGCGCCGAATTCGTTGCCGCGGCTGGCGAGCACATCGCCGGGCGGCTCCTTAAGCTCGGTAGGGAACGGGCCCGCGCCGACGCGGGTGGTATAAGCCTTGGTTATCCCCAGCACGTAATCCAGATGCCGCGGCCCGACGCCGGCGCCCGTACAGGCGCCGCCCGCGGTCGTATTGGACGACGTAACGAAAGGGTAGGTGCCATGATCGATGTCCAGCATGGTGCCTTGTGCGCCCTCGAACAAAATGCTTTTGCCGCCCACTCGCAAATCATACAGGCGCTGTGACACATCGAGCGTCATGGGTGCGAGCAATCCGGTCAGCGCGAACGTCTCGTCCAGCACGCGCTCGAAGTCCACGGTCGGCGCGTTCAGGTAGTTTTTCAAGACGAAATTATGGAAATCCATCACGTCACGCAGACCGTCCGCGAACCGCTCAGGCTCCACCAGATCGGCGACCCGCATTCCGCGCCGCGCAACCTTGTCTTCGTATGCGGGCCCGATGCCGCGGCCAGTGGTGCCGATCGCGTTGCGGCCACGCGCCTGTTCGCGTGCCTGATCCAGCAATATGTGCGTAGGCAAAATCAGCGGGCAGGCGCTGGAGACAAACAAACGCCCCGCCACCGACACGCCGCGGGCGTCCAGCATGTCGATTTCGTGTTTCAGCGCCTGCGGTGACAGCACGACGCCATTGCCGATCAGGCACTCGACCTCCTCGCGCAGGATGCCCGATGGGATCAGATGCAGAACCGTCTTCTCACCGTCGATAACCAGAGTGTGCCCAGCGTTGTGACCGCCCTGAAACCGGACCACGGCGTGCGCGCGCT
The DNA here is from genome assembly GCA_013696315.1 of Gammaproteobacteria bacterium. Lineage (NCBI taxonomy): Bacteria > Pseudomonadati > Pseudomonadota > Gammaproteobacteria > Gammaproteobacteria bacterium. The sequence continues at coordinate 23,585 of JACCYU010000159.1, forward strand.
CGGTGAGCAGATCGACGACCTTACCCTTGCCCTCGTCGCCCCATTGCGCGCCCAGCAATACGACGCTTCTTCCCATCAGCTTGGTTCTTCCACGATCCAGTTATCGTTCCTTTGTATCAGCATGCGTCCGCACCCCATGGCCCTGGCGTCACCTTGCTGGCCGGCCAGTGCGCAGATCACGCGCTCGCCCGCGGCGCGTAACCGCGCGATTAACGCATGCAGCGCGGGGTCGTCGGACGCGGGCGCGAACACCGCCGATCGGGACGTGGCCGGCGCCCGCCCGCCCAGACCGATCAGTATATTCAGATCGGTGCTGAAACCGGTGGCCGGTCGTGCGCGTCCGAATACCTTGCCAATTTCGTCGTACCGCCCGCCACGCGCAATCTCCTGGCCCTGGCCCGAGGCGAACGCCGCGAACACCACACCGGTGTGGTACTGATAGCCGCGCAGTTCGGCCAGATCGAAATGCAGTTCGATATCCGGTGCGTACCGGCGCAGGCGGGTGGCGGCCTGCGTCAGATAATCGAGCGACGCGTCCACCTCGGCGTCCGTGTCCGCAAACAGTTCGCGCGCATGGGTAAGAACCTCATCTCCGCCATTCAACTCGGTCAGCGCGAGCAATTGATCGCGGGCGCGAGCCGGCAAGCCGACGCTATCCAGATACTGCTCGATCTCGCTCACCGCCTTGCGTTGCAACATCTCGAATAGCGCGAACTCCTGCGCCTCGTTCAGCCCCGCATTGCGCGCGAGATTCCAGTAAATTCCGACGTGTCCCAAGTCCAGATGCACGGCCGGAATACCGGTAATCCGCAAGGTCTCCAGCATTAGCCGGATGATCTCGAGATCGCTGTCCAGTCCCGCGTGACCGTAAAGTTCCGCGCCCACCTGCAGGGGACTGCGCGAGCCGGCGACCCCTTCGGCGCGTGTGCGCAACACCGTGCCGAAGTAGCAAAGCCGCACGGGCACGTCGCGCTTGAGCAGATGCGCATCGATACGCGCCACCTGCGGCGTCATGTCCGGGCGCACACCCATCATGCGCCCGGTGAGCTGGTCGGTCAGCTTGAACGTCAACAGTTCCAGATCGTGGCTGGTGCCGACCAGCAGCGACTCCAGATACTCAATCAGCGGCGGCACCACCAGTTCGTAACCCCAGCCGTGATAAAGATCCAGCAGCGCGCGACGGCAATGCTCCAGGCGTTCGGCCTGCTGCGGCAGCGCCTCTTCGATGCCCTCTGGCAGCAACCAGCGATCCTGAATGCCCATGCAAGAAGCCTGTGGTCGGGTGCCTACGGCCGCGGGCGCAACGGCGCGCAAAATCGCACGGCTAGTGCCTCACGACGTACAACAGGAGCGCGCCCACGAGCATGCAACCCAGCCCGACGGCGCGCAGTACGCGATCGGGCATATTCGCAATCTGTTGCAGCGCCTGGCGCAGACCGCCCGGATTCAGAAATGGCGCCACACCTTCGATGATCAGCACCAGCGCTACCGCCGCCAGAAAATCCTTCCACACGCGGCGCTCGGCTCGCTGCCTATTTGCCCGCAGGCGGGGGTTCAGACTGATTGAAATAGCGGAAAAACTTGCCGCGCGGGTCCAGTATCAGTACGTCGCCGTTGTCATTGAAAGTGGTCATGTAAGCATTGAGGCTGCGATAGAAATTGTAGAACTCCGGATCTCTTTCATAGGCTTGAGCGTATACTTCGGCGGCTGTGGCGTCGCCCGCACCGCGCGTGCGCTGCGCGTCGCGATAGGCTTCGGCGAGAATGACCGTGCGTCTGCGTTCGGCGTTGGCCCGGACTCGCACGCCCTCTTCGCGTCCTTGCGCGCGCAGCTCCTTGGCGACCAGTGCCCGCTCGGTGCGCATACGGTTATATACCGATTCGCTGACCTCCGCCGGCAGATCGATGCGGCTCACGCGCACGTCCACCACCTGCACGCCGTATTGCTGGGAAATCTTGTTGACCTCGGTGCGCACCGCCTGCATGAGTTCGCCGCGCTCGCCGGAGACCGCTTCCTGTATGGTGCGCTGACCGAACGCGTTGCGCATTTCGTCCTTGGTGATCTGCGCGAGGCGATCGTACGCATTGCGCTCGTCCGCACCGAACGAACGATAGAACAGCGCCGTGTCCACGATGCGCCACTTGATGAAGAAATCCACCGTCACGTTCTTTCGCTCTGCGGTCAAGAACCGATCCGGCTCACCGTCAAGACTCAGCACCCGCCCATCGTACTTGACCACGTTGTTGATGAACGGAAATTTGAAATGCAGACCCGGCTCAATGTCCATGCGCTTGATTTCGCCCAAACTGAACAGTATGACCCGCTGCGTTTCGTGCACGGTATATGCCGACAGCGCGAGCACCCCCAGCAACACCGCGACGATGATTCCGATAGCGCGAAAGGTCATGATTAACGCGCCTCCCGGCCGCTCATCAGCGAACGAGGCGGACGGATAGGGCTCTGTTGATTGAAACCGCTACCCGTATCCGGCAAGTTGAAATCCGGAAGTAAGTGCCGGCTGGGCGTCTCCCCGCCTTGCCGCATCAGCTTGTCCAGCGGCAGGTACATGAGATTATTACTGTCTTGCGTGCCCATCAGAACTTTGCTGCTGCTGGATAACACCGACTCCATCGCGCCCAGATACAACCGGTCGCGCGTGACTTCTGGGGAGCGCGCGTATTCCGTCAGCACCTGCGCGAAGCGGTCGGCCTCACCCTGTGCGGACGCGACGACCTGGTCACGATAGGCGATTGCCTGCTGCATGACTTTGGCCGCGGCGCCGCGCGCCTGCGGAATAATCCCATTGGCGTATGACTCCGCCTGGTTGACATAGCGGATGCGGTCTTCCCGCGCCATCACAACATCGGCGAAGGCGGGCTGCACCGGCTCCGGCGGCTGCGCCTGCTGCAGGTTGACGGTGATGACGCTGAGACCCGACTGATACTGATCCAGCATTTGCTGAATGCGGGCGCTGATCGCGTCGGCGACCTCGGCACGCCCTGCGCCCAGCACGTACTCCAGTGTGTTCGCCCCCACCGCTTCACGGGTGGCGGCCTCCATCGCCTGCCGCAGAGTCGTGTCCGGGACGCGCACTTCAAATGCGTAATCGCTGGCTCGCTTGACCCGATACTGAACCGCCACGTCAACCGTGACGATATTCTCATCCTTGGTAAGCATGGACGTCTCGTGCTGCGCGTCACGCACCAGATCGACGGCGACCGTCTCCACGGTCTCGACGGGATACGGAATGTGCCAGTGCGGGCCAGGCCCGGTGGTATTAATGTACTCACCGAAACGAAGCACCAGCCCGCGTTCACCCGCATCGACGATATAGATGCCGGAAAACAGCCACACGACCAGCAGCACCATCGCAACTATCGATGCACCAACCGCCGCGCCCTTGCCGCCACCGCCAGAGCCACTGCCGGCGGCCGCGCTCCCGCCGCCACCGAACAGCCCGTTGAAGCGGGCAGTCAGCTTGCGCAGCAGCTCCTCAAGGTCCGGTGGACCCTGATTTTTGTTGCGATTCCCCCAGGGGTCTTTGCCACCCGGTTCATTCCAAGGCATTCATTTTACTCCGTGTCAGGCAGCCAGGATTTAGTCGGATTATTGTTCTGTGATGGGTATTGACAGCGTTTATCGACACGCAAGCAGCCACAATTGAAACTGGCTGAAAAGAGGCGGCCAGCGCAGGCACACATTCTAGGGGCAGCCTACCGCGCCCGCAAGCAACGGGGAAAGTTAGTTGCGCAACACCGGTGCCGGCAGCCTCTCGCGCCGCGCAAACATTTCGAACTGGCCGCGTGACATCTGGACCTGCAAATGGCTGGCGCCATCGTCGTCGATCTTTTCCTGCAACACGGCGCCCATGGCGAACAACCGCGCCCGTGCGCGGCCCGGCGGCAGATCCAGCCAGCCACGCACCGCTTCGCCGTGCAGTTCCCGGCGCAACAGATCACGCAACTGTCCGGCGCCGGCGCCGCTGGCAGCCGACAACCACACGCGCATCACGCGTTCCTCCGGGCAATGCTCCACGCGCGGCTCGATGCCCAGCAGATCGATCTTGTTATACACGAGCACCTGCGGCGCATCGGCGCCAATTTCGCCCAGCACCCGGTTGACCTGCTCGACCTGGAATTCGCGTTGCGGATCGCTGGCGTCGATCACGTGTATCAACAGATCGGCCTCGCGCGTTTCCTGCAGGGTCGCATGAAACGCGTCGATGAGATCATGCGGAAGCTGCCGCAGAAACCCGACCGTATCGACCAGCACCACGTCGTTGGCATCACCCAATTCCACGCGGCGCAGAGTCGGATCCAACGTCGCGAACAGGCGATCCACCGCCAGTACGCCTGCTCGCGTGAGCTGATTGAACAGGGTCGACTTGCCGGCGTTGGTGTAACCGACCAGTGATACGGTAGTGACCGCAGCCTTCTTGCGGGCGCGGCGGCCTTGATCACGCCGCCTGCGCACCTTCTCCAGACGCTTGTGAATCTGCTTGATGCGGATTCCGATCAGACGACGATCCGTTTCAAGCTGGGTTTCGCCAGGCCCCCGCAGCCCGATGCCGCCGCGCTGACGCTCCAGATGGCTCCAGCCTCGCACCAGGCGGGTTGACATATGGTTGAGTTGCGCCAGCTCGACTTGCAGCTTGCCTTCGAACGAGCGCGCGCGGCGCGCAAAAATGTCAAGTATGAGGCCGGTACGGTCCAGCACCCGGCACCCGCAGACTTTCTCCAGATTGCGTTCCTGGCTGGGACTCAAGGGATGATCGAAAATGGCAAGGCCGGCGCGCGTGGCATGCGCCTGGTCGCGGATTTCCTCGGCCTTGCCGCTGCCGACAAAATATCTGGGATCAGGCGTCTTGCGGGTACCCGTGATTACCGCCGAGGTCTCGACGCCGGTTGAATCCACCAGTTCCCGAAACTCCGTGAAATCTTTTCCGTTCGCGCCTGCGCCGGCCGCACCGAAGTCGATGTGGACAAGCGTGGCGCGCTCACCGCCAATCGAACGTTCAATCAATGGCGCAGCTCACCTCGCGCGGCCCGCGGACCGCGCACAATCTACAATCGACGTCAATCCGACTCGGCCTCCTCGTTGTTATAAGCAATCTTGACCGCCCGGGCGGGCACGATCGTCGAAATGGCGTGCTTGTACACCATCTGGCTCACGCTGTTACGCAGCAAAACCACAAATTGGTCGAACGAGTCGATTTGTCCCTGCAGCTTGATGCCGTTGACGAGATAAATCGATACTGGCACCCGTTCTCTGCGCAATGCGTTGAGGAAGGGTTCTTGTAACGTTTGCCCTTTTGCCATGATCCTACTCCTGTCAAAAATTTGAATAATTATTATGTCACGCTGGACAATCAACCCGCGGATAGTCAAATCTACGCAAATTTTCAACCACAATTTTGCATAATCTGGAAGTATAGCGGTCATTGGGCGCTACTCATACAAGCTGCGAGTCAATAGCCGCAACAATTCGCGCGGGCGACCGGTCCTCAGGGTCGAACCTCCTGGCGTTGGGCTCGGCGCGCAACCACGTCAATTGTCGTTTCGCCAGCCTGTGCCCCGCGGTTCTCGCCGCGATCACCATGTCCCGATAACTGATTGCGCCGTCCAGATACTGCCAGATCTGTCGATACCCCACCGCCCGCAACGCGGGCAGTCCTGGGTGCAGCTCGTCCCGGCGATGCAGGCCTGCGACCTCATCCATTAGCCCTTTCGAAAGCATGCCGTCAAAACGCTCGGTAATCCTTGCGCGCAGCTTTTCACGGTTATCAGGCATCAGTATCAGGCGATTTATGCTGTACTGCAATATTTCCGACCGGGGCCGCGCACAAAGGTCAGTCATCGGCTGGCCGGCGAGTTCGTAAATCTCCAAGGCGCGCTGCACGCGCTGCGGATCGTTGGGATGGATTCGCGCCGCGGCAAGCGGATCGACCTCGCTCAGGCGCGCGTGCAGGGACGCCCAGCCTCGCTCGGCGGCTTGCGCATCGATGCGCGCGCGCACTGCCAAGTTGGCTTCCGGCAGCGCGCTCAAGCCTTCGTAAAGCGCCCGGAAGTACAGCATGGTGCCGCCCACCAGCAGCGGCACTTTGCCGCGCGCGGTAATCTCGGCCATTTCCCGCAACGCATCCGTACGGAAGCGGGCCGCGGAATAGGTCATCTCGGGGTCCAGGATATCGATCAGCCGGTGTGGCGCTATCGACAAGGTGTCCGCATCTGGTTTGGCGGTGCCGATATCCATGCCACGGTAAACCATCGCCGAATCGACGCTGATGATCTCCAGGGGCAGGCGCTGCACAAGCTCGACCGCCAGCCCGGTCTTGCCGCTGGCCGTGGGGCCCATGAGAAATATGGCCGCTGGCAGGCGGGACCCGAGGCCCATTTTATTTATTGTCCGCGCAAGAACAGCTTGTCCAGTTCCCGCAGACCGAGTTGCACCCAGGTCGGACGCCCGTGATTGCACTGGCCGCTGCGCGGGGTTGCCTCCATGTCGCGCAGCAGCCGATTCATTTCCGGCACCGTCAAGTTGCGATGCGCGCGCACGGCGCCGTGACAGGCGACACTGGACATCAGTTCATCGATCGCAAGGCGTATACGATCGCTGCGCGCATGCGCAAGCAGATCGGCCAGTACGTCCCGCACCAGCGGCTCCACATCAACACCAGCCAGCGCGGCAGGCACCTGACGCACGACCAGCGCTTCCACACCCAGCCTGCCCAGATCCAGTCCGAGTTCACGAAACGCGCCGACGTGTTGCTCGGCGGCATCCGCCTCCGCGCGGCTGACATTGACGCAGAGCGGCACCAGCAATGCCTGGGCCTTAATGCCCTCGCCCTCGAACGTCTGCTTCAACTGCTCGTACAGAATGCGCTCGTGCGCGGCGTGCATCGACCAGCACCAGGCCGCTCGTGTTCTGGGCGAGCACAAACACGCCATGCAACTGGGCCAGCGCGTAACCTAGCGGCGGCGCCGGATCCTGAGCATCAACGTGCGGCGGTGGCGCCGGTGAGTGACCGACATTCACGTAACCGTGCGTTGACTCGGCCACATGCAGCGCAAGGTTCGATTGCGATGGCATCTGACGAAACTCCGAGTTCGCGGGGTTTATAGCGTCGGGCGCGCCCCAGGCTTTAGCCGCTCCGGTGGCGGGCGTTTGCTGCGCTGGCCTATCGCCCGGTTGCAACTGCGCGATCGCCCGTTTCAGGGTCGTGAACAGAAAGCCGTGCACGGAGCGGCTATCGCGGAAGCGGATTTCATGCTTGGTCGGATGCACGTTGACATCGACCAGCGCGGGATCGAGGAGCAGATAAAGTACGCAGGCGGGGTGCCGGCCGTTATACAGAACATCGCGGCATATGCCTGACGCACCGCATGCGCCAGCACCTTGTCGCGCACCGCGCGGCCGTTGACGTAAAAATACTGCAAATCGGCCTGCGTGCGGGACGCCGTGGGCAGCCCGAGCCAGCCGTGCAATCGGAAATCCCCGACCTCGTGTTCGACGTACACCGCCTGCTCGACGAAGCGGCCGCCGCATACGTCCGCCAGGCGCTGTTCGCGCGCCGCGGGGTCTGGCGCCGCACGCAAGCGGGAGATGCTCCGCCCGTTGTGCGTGAGGTCCAGCGCCACATCGAAGCGACTCAATGCGATCCTGCGCAACAGCGTATCCGCGTGACCGAATTCGGTACGCACGGTGCGCAGGAACTTGCGGCGCGCGGGTACGTTAAAAAACAGGTCCAGCACTTCGACCGAGGTGCCCGCCGGATGCGCGGTCGGTACGATCGCGCCTTCGGAGTCGTCACCGCGACTGCCAATGCGCCATGCGACGGTGCCGTTCACCGTGCGCGAAGTCAGGGTCAGGCGCGAGACCGAGGCGATACTGGGCAGCGCTTCGCCGCGAAATCCAAGACTGGCGACCGAGGCAAGATCGTCCAGAGTGCCGATCTTGCTGGTGGCGTGACGGCTCAACGCCAGGGTCAATTCGTCTTTGGCAATGCCGCTGCCGTCGTCGGTTACGCGCAGGCGTTTGACCCCGGCCTGCTCCAGCTCGATGGCGATATGCGTGGCGCCCGCGTCCAGACTGTTTTCGAGCAGTTCCTTGAGCACCGAGGCCGGGCGCTCGACAATCTCGCCGGCGGCGATCTGGTTAACCAGTTGCGGCGACAGCCGGCGAATAGACACAGGCGTAGTCACTCTGGCACATCAACACGCCGACAAGCATGATATGCCCCGCGCCGGCATGCAAGCCGCCTGACCCACAACCTGGGCAACGCTCGATTCAGGAATCGTCAGCCTGGGCTCGTCTAGCCTTGCGTCGGCACCGAGATATAAAGCGCGTTACCACCTCTTTGCACCAGCAATGCGATGGAGTCGCCTTCGTGCGAATCCAGCAACGACGTGAACCGCTCGACGTTGCGTACCTGCGCGTTGTTGATGGCGAGCACGATGTCGCCGCGCTGAATGCCGGCCTTGGCCGCCGCCCCCTGCGCGCGCACCACGACGACGCCGCCGTTCACGCCGGCCTGCCGCCGCTGCATGTCGGTAAGCGGGCTCACCACCAGGCCCAGGGCGCCGGAATCCTCTTTTGCGCCGCCGCTGCTTGCCACCTTCCCGCTCTCGAAAGCGCCCACGACCAGCTCGAAAGTCTGGGTCTCGCCCTGGCGCAACACCTCGACTTCGACGTTCTCCCCAGGCTTGGTCGCCGCCACCATGATGGGCAATTCGTTCATGCTCTCGACCGGCTGTCCGTCGTAGGCAAGGATGACGTCGCCCGCGCGAAGCCCGCCCCTGGCGGCCGCGCTATCCTTTTCGATGGCCGCGACCAGCGCGCCGGCCGGCTGCTCCATACCGAACGACTCGGCCAGATCCGGCGTGACCTCCTGGATTTGTACGCCCAGTTTGCCGCGGCTGACCTGGCCTGTGTCACGCAACTGCCCGGCGATATCCATCGCAAGCTGGATGGGGATCGCGAATGACAGTCCCATATAGCCGCCCGTGCGGCTGTAGATCTGCGAATTGATGCCGATGACTTCGCCCTGCATATTGAACAGCGGTCCGCCGGAGTTGCCGGGGTTGAGCGCCACATCCGTCTGCAGGAACGGCACATAGGTGTCGCCCGGCAGCGAGCGCCGCTTGGCGCTGATGATGCCGGCAGTCACCGTATTCTCAAATCCGAACGGCGAGCCGATGGCGACCACCCAGTCGCCGACCTGCGACTTGTCCGCTTTGCCAACCGGCACAACCGGCAAGCCATTGGCGTCAATTTTCAGCAGCGCCACGTCCGTCGGGCGGTCCTGACCAACCACCTCAGCTTCCAGCTCGCGGCCGTCGATAAGCTTGACCGTGATCTCGTCCGCCTCGCCTATTACGTGCGCGTTGGTCAAAACATAGCCATCGTCGCTGATAATGAAGCCGGAGCCGAGCGACTGAGTTTCGAACTCCTGCGGGCCAGGTGGCTGCTGCTGAGGAGCGAAACGGCGGAAAAAGTCATAGAATGGATGATCCTCGTCCAGGCCCGGAAACTGCGGGCCGAAAGGCATCATGGGTTCGCGGCTTACAGTTTGCGTGGTACTGATATTGACCACCGCCGGCCCCTGTTTTTTGACCAGTTCGCGGAAGTTGGGCAATTGAATGTTGACGTCCGATTCCGGCGCCGTGCGTTCGAATCCTTTCTCCGGTTTGGCCGACGATGGCCCGCAGGCGGTAAACACCAGAGGCAGAACAAGCGGAATCAGAAATTTTTTGGCAAGAGATTTTTGTGACATCGATTTATCCTGATACATATTGACGGGTAGTGTTGACGACCGCGAGTGCACACTTTAATGTTCCGGCGGCAGTGTTTCTGGACGACCTTGACGAGTGCAACTGAAATACAACCGAAGCCAGGATAAATGGTTCCGGCGCTCAGGCATTTTCCAAACGCAGTCTGACGATCGATTCGGTAACGAACGAGACACTCGCGGTCGGCGGGAAGTTCCTTAAGGCAGTGGGGACGCCCGGAACAGGCAACGTCATCGCGAACTTCGCTAACACCTGCCTGCTAGTAGTCTGTCAGTGGTCCGAGCCACTGCCAGATCCACAACGTTAACCCGGTCAGCTCCATAATCATGTCAGAGATCGCGCTCTACAGCGTGTTTGCCGCCATCGTCACCATCCTGCTGGCGATTGATCTGTTCGTGGTCCAACGCCATACACACGCGGTTTCCATCAAGGAAGCCGCCATCTGGACGGGCATCTGGATCAGCGTGTCGGTAATATTCGGTCTGTTTATGCCGCAGTTCTACCAGGGCGCCGGCGGCGAGGACATGGTGCTTTATTTCACGGGCTACCTGATCGAGTGGTCGCTGTCGGTCGACAACGTGATGCTGTTTTTGCTGATCTTCCAGACTTTCGCTGTTCCTCCGGAGTTTCAGCATCGCGTGCTCTTCTACGGTGTGCTGGGCGCGATCGTTATGCGCGTAATCGTGATCCTGGCCGGCACTGCACTGGTCGAGGCCTTCGAATGGCTACTCTATGTTTTCGGCGCGTTTCTGCTGTATGTGGCCTGGAAGACCTGGACACACCGCGGCGAACAGGAAAACGTCGCGGACATGCGCCTGATGCGGATCGTCAGGCGCTTCCTGCCAACCACCGAAAATTACCGAGGCGAGCACTTCTTCGTGCGCGAACATGGCCGCCTGCTTGCCACGCCGTTGTTCATGGTGCTGGTGGTGATCAACATCGTCGATCTGATCTTCGCCACCGACTCGATCCCGGCAATCTTCGCGATTACGCGCGACCCGTTCATCGTCATCACGTCCAACATCTTCGCCATCATGGGCCTGCGCTCGCTGTATTTTCTGATCGCGGGCCTCGCCGACCGCCTGCATTATCTGAAAGCCGGACTGGCGGTCATTCTCGCGTTCGTCGGCCTTAAGCTCTTGACCGAGAACATGCATGGCCTCTGGCATCCGAGCCCGCTCGTGAGCCTCGGCATTATCGCGACGATCTTCGCCGTGACGGTGGTGATGAGTCTGATGCGCGAGCCGGATGGCGAAAAATCCTCGTCTCGATCCTGACACATTCCAGCCGTCTGGCGTCATTCCCAGCGAAACCAGAACGAGCCGGCCATCAGCAGCGCCGCACTCATCAAGGTCAGCGTGACGAGTTGCGGCGCCACCGCCGTCAGGCCCGCGCCATCCAGCATGATCGCCCGCGCCGCTGAGGTGACATGGGTCAGCGGAAATATCAGCGCCAGCTGTTTTAACAGCGGGTGCATGCCTTCCAGCGAAAACCACACGCCCGACAAGCCCATCATCGGCCAGCTCACGATGTTCAACAGGCCGCCGGCGAGTTCCTCGCTGGCGGTACGGGCGGCGACCAGCAGACCCAGACTGATCATGCACACCGCACCCATCACGAACACCAGCAACAGCGTCAAATAATTGCCGTACATGGTGAAACCGACCACCAGATGGGTGCCGATGAAGACCAGCACGGTGATGGCGATAATCAGCCATAGCCGCGAGACTACCTGCGCGGTGAGGAACTCGGCGGTCGTGAGTGGTGTCGCCTTGAGGCGCTTGAGGACGCCGTTTTTGCGGTAGCGCACGATCACGTAGCCCACCCCGAACAGCGAACTGAACATCATGTTCATGCCCAGCACCCCGGGAATGAGCCAGTCCACATAGCGCACCGGCCGGCCGCTGATCTGCTGACGTTCAAGGCTGGCTGGCTGCGTGCCGGCCAGCACCCGCTCCAGTATATAACCCCTGGGCGATTTGTCGTTGACCCAGTAACGCCGCGCGTGCGGATCGATCAGCATATCCAGTTGATGCCGCCGCACCTTGGTGATCGCAAGCTCGCGGCTGGCAATCGGGATAAAGTCGATGTGCTCGGTTCTGGTAAAGGCTGCCGCCGCGCTGTCTTGCGTCTTTCCATAAACGCCGACCTTGTACAGGCTGGGCGGCTCGCCTGAAAACGCGAATGCGAAACCGAACACGATCAGCGCCGGCAGTAGGATATTCCATATCAGTGCCGATCGGTCCCTTAAGAATTCGCGATTGCGCGCCGCCAGCACCGCGCGAAAACGCGTGACGCTGATCACGCGCCGGACGCCTGCGCTCACGCGCGCAGCTCAGTGCCGGTCAGTTCCAGAAACAGATCCTCCAGGGTGCGTTCGCGAATCCGCAGGTGCGTGAGCGGCACGTCGCGCTCGATCAGCCGCGTAATGGTGCCATTTACGTCCGGAGTCGCGATCTCGATCACGCCGCGATGACGCACCACCGGCATCTCCAGTCCGTCGCACGCGGGCTCAAAATCCTGGGCGGGCAGTTGCAGAATCACGTCATCGAAATGCGCGGCGAGCAACTGCCGCGGCGTTCCCTGCGCGATGATACGGCCGTGATCCATGATCGCGATCTCGTCGCACAGCACGTAGGCTTCTTCCATGTAATGCGTGGTAAGAACCACGGTCTTGCCGCGCGCCTTGATGCCCTCCACCAGAGCCCAGAAATTGCGCCGCGCCTGCGGGTCCAGGCCGGTAGTTGGCTCGTCCAGAAAGATGATTTCGGGATCGTTGACCAGCGCGATCGCCAACAGCAGACGCTGGCGCTGGCCACCCGACAGCTTGCGCGTATCGCGATCCAGGAATTCCCTTAAGGAACATTGTTCGATCACAGACGCCACCGGCGCGCTCTTACAGTAAAGGCGCGCGAACATTTCGAGGGTTTCGCGAACGGTAATAAAGTCCTGCAACGCGGTGGACTGGAACATGATGCCCGCCTCGTCACGGAAACGCGGTCCCAGCGGCTGGCTTTTGTACAGTGTTTCGCCGCCGGTGGGCGCCGTCACGCCTTCCAGCATTTCCACCGTGGTAGTCTTGCCGGCGCCATTTGGCCCCAGCAGCCCGAAACACAGGCCGGGTTCAATCGCGAAGCTGACGCCATCCACGGCCGTAACGCCGCGATAGTGCTTGATGAGCGCTTTGACTTCCAGCAAAGGAGGCATTGATAAAGCGCTACGGGTAGCAGGCACGCATCAGAGCGGACCGTCCAGTGCGGATTCGAATACCTGGTTCAGTATGGGCTCGCCGGCCTGGTCCAGCACTGGTTTCTCGATTTGCAACCGCGCCCGGCGCCCCCGCATTTCGAGTGTGGCGATCTGGTTGCCGAACCAGGGTTCAGCATGCATCAGCTGCCACTCCAGGATCGGTGGCGGCACGCCGGCCGCGCGGGCCAGCGCCTTGCCGACGGAAGCCACCGGCGCGCTCCAGCCGAACCGCATCGCCCGACGTTCGCTGGCGCCGAGGGCGTTGCGCAGCGGTGAGCACACCGCCTGATAGATGCTGCTTCTGATCGCTTCGCCACGCGGGAAAGACGCCTTGGCGAGATACGCGTGATGCACGTCGCCGGAGAGCAAAATGACGGTGGCCGGCGCATGGCCGCGCGCGCCGCTGGCGATCTCGTGCAGCAGTTCGGTGAGTTGCGTGAAGGAGCGATCGAATGCGCTCCAGTGTTCCAGATCCACCGCCTGGCGCAGTTTTTCGGCCGCGCCCACCGGCCATTTGCCCCACGCGCCGTCGCACACCGCTTCGCTCCAGGCCTCCAGATAATGGATCGCCGGCGCCAGCAACATCGGCAGCGATGCGCCCAGCAGCACATGATCGAAATCGCCGTGCGCATGCTGCGCGATCCAGGCCCACTCGTCCGCGTCGATCATGGCGCGCGGGTCGTCGAGCACCCGCGCGGCGCGCGAGTCCATCATCACCAGGCGCACGCGTCCGAAATCCCGGTAGAAACTCCAGCGGCAGCCACTCGGATAGCGGTCGGCGCGCGCCGCGAACTCACGCAACAGCGAACCGGCGTCATTGCGCGCGTCCCGAACCTGCCGGAACATCTCATCGTCTTTGAGTTCCCGCGGGGAGAGATTGCCCAGATGCTGGTAAATCCAGTACGACATGAAACCGCCCACGATGCGCGACTGCCACCATGGCTGCGCCCGTTTCTCCGCGACCCAGGCTGCCGAAATATTCCAGTCGTCGTTGACGTCGTGATCGTCGAAGATCATCGCGCTGGGCAGGGTGGACAGCAGCCAGCGAATAGTCGGTTCGCCCCAGGTCTCACGGTAGAGCCGCGTATATTCCTCGAAATCCGCGATCTCCTCGCCGGGTGGCAGATCGGTGTCGCGGCGTCCGCGGATGAACTGCCGCGTTTCCGGCGACACTTCGTCGGCGTAAATCTGATCGCCCAGAAACAACAGCGCGTGCGGCCATTGATCCGGCGGCTCGCCTCGCAGACGCAGAGCAAGCGTCCGCAACGCGTCGATGCCACGGCCGCGGGCGTCCTGCTCCCTGAGCAGGGTGAACGGCGGCACCTGCGGCAGTGAGATACGACAGGAGCCGAATACCAGCCGCAGCGACTGATCAGGATGCGGGGTGTAGATGGTGCTGGGCGGAAACCGCGAATCCGGCTCGGGCCATACGGCTTCGCCGTCCAGCAATACTGCGTATTGATAGTTGCGCCCGGGTTCCAGCCCGGTCAGATAAACGATCGCGTAATGGTGGCCCTCGACGTGAAATGTGGGCGCACGGTGGTCGAGTATCTCGACGTCGCAGGCCGCCGAGGTCTCCACCCACACGGTTGCGTCACAGGGGCCGACATAGCGCAGCAGTGGCCCCAGAATCAGCTCTGTCATTGTTTTTTGCGCTTCCCGCGTGCCAGTGAACCATCCAGCCTTGGCCTTGACCCGCCACTATGCTAGCCGGAACGCGTGGCCGCGGAAAGTAAGGGCGCGGCGATATACGGCTCAATGAGGAACAATCCGGATGGCGAACTAGCCAGGGATAGACCACCACCGCCGAAACGCAGGTCACGCGCCTCGTGACGCGGCTAACCGTCGCTGGTTGGTATCAGCAACACCTGTCCGACGCGCAGCACGTCGCCATTCAGCGAATTACGCGCACGCAGCGCGTCGACGTTGACGCTGTAATGCTGGGCGATCGTGGAGAGCGTGTCCCCGTAACGGATGACGTGTCGATCGCGCAGATCGCTGGCGTACAACGTGCCCGGCGGGGAATGATCGCTGAAATATACGCGTAGGCCGTTCAGCATGGCGAGCGCCACCTGCTCCTGATACGCGGACGTGCGCAGGCGCTGCTCCTCCTCGGAATTGGAGATATACGCCGTCTCCACCAGCACAGAAGGAATATCGGGGGACGTCAGCACCGCGAAACCGGCCTGCTCGACGCTGCTGCTGTGTATATCGCCCACCAGCTCCAGTTCGCCCAGGACGTCCTCCGCCAGCGTCATGCTTGCTTCGATGGTCGCGGTCTGCGACAAATCCATGAGCACCCGCGCCAGGGTGTCGTCCTTGTCGTTCAAACGTACACCGCCCATCAGATCCGCGGCGTTTTCGCGCTCGGCCAGCCAGCGCGCGGCCTCGCTGCTGGCCCCGGTGCGCGACAGCACGTAAACGGAACTGCCGCTTGCGTAAGAACTTAGCGCCGCGTCGGCGTGTATTGAGATAAACAGATCTGCCTCGTGTGCGCGGGCACGCGCGATGCGGTCACGCAGCTCCAGGTAAATGTCGCTGTCTCGAATCATCACCGGCCGCATGCCCGGCTCGGCCTGAATCAGCTCCTCTAGACGCCTGGCGATGGACAACACGACGTCCTTTTCGTAGGTTCCGTAGGGTCCTACAGCGCCGGGATCCTCGCCGCCGTGACCGGCATCAATGGCGACCACCACGTCGCGCAGGGACGCGGCATCGTCGTCAGCCACGATTACCGGCGTAGGCGCGGATGTCGGGGGAGGTACAGGTGTCGCGGGTGTCGAGACGTGCGCGCCGGGATGATAGAGGTCCACCACCAGTCGGTGGTCATAGCCGCCGACCGGTGGCAGCAGAAAGCTTTTCAGAGTCGCTGAATTTTGCAGGTCCAGCACCACCCGCAGATCGGTGCCGTCTCGTGCGGCGTGACGAATAGCCAGAATCGCGGACGCGCCCAGCTCCGCATGCTGGGCGAGCTCCGCCAGTTTGGCGTTTTCAAGGTCGATAACCACTCTTTCGGGATCGTGTAGCGAGAACAGACGGTGCTCCACCGGACCGCTGAGATCGAGTACCACACGGGTGCTGTCGCTGCTGTATGAAAGGCGGATATTCTTTACCGCCACGCCCCACTCCGCCCCCAGGGGCGCCGTCACCAGACACAAAATTGCAGCGATGCCGAGGCTGCCGCAGCATAGCAAGCGGCGCAAACACGGGAATATCTCGCCCAAGATCCTTCTCCCTCAAGTAGTTTTAACTACCTAGGCCTATAGTTTGTGGCAAGCATATAACAAAATGCAATAACTAATTATCAGCAATTTTAGGTGCATACACTGCTTTTCTATTAGATTTTATGAGCACTGATGCGAGTTAGGGCGACAACGCCCGCGGGTGTTGACGCATGCAAGGTGACGCGACGGGCATGCGCCTGGCCCTCAACGATAGTGGCAATGGCGACGTCGACATCGGGTCGCGGCAGACGATCCAGCGCCCGTTCAGGCCATTCGACCAGACATATCGCATCGCGGCGAAAGTAATCCCGAAACCCCATGAACTCCAGTTCTTCAGGGTCTGATAGTCTATACAAGTCAAAGTGATAAACATTGACTGCGGTTAACTCGTACGGCTCGACTAGCGTATATGTCGGGCTTTTTACCGCACCATGATGACCCAGCGCGCGCAGAAAACCGCGGGTCAAGGTGGTCTTGCCGGCGCCCAGTGCGCCGCGCAGAAAAAACGACAGGCCCGGCTCGCAGTCCACAGCCAGCCGCGCGCCCAGCGCCTCCATCGCGCTTGCGTCGGGCACTTCGACGATCACGGGTTGAGCAGCGATTGCAAATGGTCGAAGAGATCAGTCGCCAGCAATCCGCGTTCGCCGCGCACGGCAGCGGCGCGGTCGGCCGCGGCCGCGTGCACGCACACACCCAGTTCGGCGGCCCACGGAGCGCTTAAACCTTGCGCCATCAGGCCGGCGATTACACCCCCCAGGACATCGCCCATGCCGCCGCTCGCCATGCCGGGATTGCCGCCCGCGCAAACTGCGATGCGCTCGCCGGATCCGATCAACGTACCGGCGCCTTTCAGCACACAACCGCCGCCATACCGGTCGTGCAGCAGCATTACCGCGGCGTACCGATCCTGCTGAATTGCCTTGGTGCTCATGCCCAACAGTCGCGCCGCCTCGCCCGGATGTGGCGTCAACACCCAATTTTCGCGCCGCAATGGGTCGCTGGCGAGCAGATTGAGACCATCGGCATCAATCACCGCGGGCAAGCCAGCATCCAGTACCGCGCCCAGCATGGCGCGGCTCCAGACGGTCTGCCCCAGACCCGGACCGATCGCCACTACCGTGGCGCGTCTTAGCAACGGCAGAAGATCAGCCGCAGCCTCGATCGCGTGCACCATCAACTCCGGTCGCATGATGTTCACGAACGCGGCGTGCTCCGGCTTTGTGGCCACACTCACCAGCCCGGCGCCCATCCTTGCGGCGGCTTCAGCGGCCATACGGGGCGCACCCGCCATGCCGCGTTCACCACCGATCACCAGCACATGCCCGAAGTGCCCCTTGTGGCTGGTGCGCGATCGCGGCGCCAGCCAGTCGTCGAACCGCGCGCGTTCGACT
>JACCYU010000160.1 GCA_013696315.1 Gammaproteobacteria bacterium
GTGAGTTTCGGCAACCCCGAGCGAGAACGCTCGATAGTAATCACCGGCAGCATGTTCTGCGATCTCTCGCATCGTAGCCTGATCGCCGTCACCGGCGAAGATGCGCTCGAATTTCTCCAGAACCAGCTCAGCAGCGATGTGCGTGAAGTGTCCGGGACGCGCACCCAGCTCAGCAGCTATTGCAGCCCGCGCGGCCGTATGCTGGCCAGTTTGCGCGTGTTCTGGCGCGACGACACGTTCTATCTTAACCTGCCCACGGAGATTCTCGCACCGACCCTGGAGCGGTTGCGCATGTTCGTGCTCCGCGCCAGGGTATCGCTGGAAGACCACAGCCTTGAACTGGTTCGGTGCGGCTACGCGGGGCCCGATGCGGGACAGGAACTTAAGCAGGCGCTGGGCGACTGTCCCGCCGCCGTGGACGATGCGTTGCAGGTTGGAGAACTGACCGTACTGCGCATACCGGGACCGCGTCCGCGTTTCGAGATCCACGGACCGACGGGCGCGGTGATGAAGCTGTGGGAGCGGCTCAATGTTCGCGGCGCGCCCGTAGGCGCCGCGCCCTGGGCGTTGCTGGATATCCTCTCCGGCATACCGAACATCTACCCCGCCACGGCGGATCGCTTCGTTCCGCAGATGGCAAATCTGCAAATGATCGGCGGCGTCAGCTTTAAAAAAGGCTGTTATCCGGGCCAGGAAGTGGTCGCCCGCATGCACTATCTGGGCAACCTGAAACGCCGCATGTACCGGCTTAGCGCGGCGACCGACACCATCCCTAAGCCCGGTGACAGCATCGTCGCGGCTGGCAAGGATACGAACGAGCCCAGCGGCACGATCGTAGAGGCGCAACTGAACCCGGATAGTAGCGGCGTCGCTGCGCTGGCGGTGCTGCGGATCGCCGATGCCGAACAGCAGCAACTGCGTCTGTGGGATGCTGAAGGCGCGAAAGTCACGCTCGACACATTGCCTTATGACGGCTGACACCAGCCCCGCGACGCTCGCCAAGTGCCGAGTGCGCGAGCGCGGCACGGCTTCTCCATGCGCGGTATAACGCTGCTGGTCGTGATTGTGGTGCTGATCGCGCTGGCCGGTTACATCGTGCGTCCGAGCAGCAAGGTCGCGTCAAACAGCTTATATATCTTAAGCGGCATCTTCACCGCGCTGCTGGTGCTCGGCATGGCGCGCATGGGCTGATACGTAACGCGCCCGCAACCGGCGCGCAATACTTTCAGCGGGCTTCGGGCCGCATGTGCGGAAATAACAGCACGTCGCGGATCGACGGCGAGTCGGTCAACAGCATCACCAGCCGGTCGATGCCGATGCCCTCGCCGGCCGTCGGGGGCAGACCGTACTCCAGCGCGCGGATGTAGTCTAGGTCGAAGTGCATGGCTTCCGCGTCGCCGGCGTCCTTGGCCATGGCCTGCGCGCGAAAGCGCTCCACCTGGTCTTCCGCGTCGTTCAGCTCCGAGAAACCATTGGCCAGTTCACGGCCCGCGACAAAGAACTCAAAACGGTCCGCAATGGAGTCATCGGCGTCATTCCTGCGCGCCAGTGGCGAAACTGCGGTCGGGTAAGCCGTAATGAAAGTCGGCTCCTGTAACCGCGGCTCCACCGTTTTCTCGAAGATTTCGATCTGCATCCTGCCGGCGACGTCGTCCGGCTTGACTGGCACGCCCAGCCGCTCGGCGAGCGTCTTCAGTGACGCGGTATCGTCAAGCTCGGCCAGGCTTACGCCGTCGTTAAACTGGACGATCGCCTCTTTCACGGTCACGCGCGCGAAAGGTTTTTCCAGATCATATACCTGGCCCTGATAGTTCAGCCGGGTGCCGCCGGTAACCGCGATCGCCAGCCCGCGCAACAGGTCTTCGGTCAGGCTCATCAGGTCGCAGTAATCCGCATACGCCTGATAAAACTCCAGCATGGTGAACTCGGGATTGTGCTGCGCGGAGAGGCCTTCATTGCGGAAATTGCGATTGATCTCGTAAACCCGCTCAAAACCGCCGACCACCAGACGCTTCAGATATAGCTCCGGCGCGATGCGCAGGTAAAGCTTCATGTCCAGCGCGTTGTGATGAGTGACAAAAGGCCGCGCGGCAGCTCCCCCCGGGATGGGCTGCATCATCGGCGTCTCGACTTCGAGGTAGCCGCGCGCATCCAGATATTGGCGGATGAAGCGAATAACCTGGCTGCGCACCCGAAACGCCGCGCGCACCGGGTCATTCATAATCAGATCGACGTAGCGCTGCCGGTAGCGCTGCTCCGGGTTGGTGAGACCGTGGAATTTTTCCGGCAGCGGACGCAGCGATTTCGACAGCAGCCGAAAGTCTTCGACCTTGATGCTGAGCTCGCCGGTTTTCGTCTTGAACAACGCGCCGCGCGCACCGACGATGTCCCCCACGTCCCAGGTCTTGAAATCCGCGTACACGCCGTCGGCCAGCGCGTCGCGCTGTATGAAAAGCTGGATGCGGCCGGACATGTCCCGCACCTGCGCGAAACTGGCCTTGCCCATCACGCGCTTGGCCATCATCCGCCCCGCCACGCTTACGCGCACATTACGGTCCTTGAACTGCTCGTCATCCAGCGCGTCATATTGGCCGTGCAGATCACTCGCTAACGCATCGCGCCGAAAATCATTTGGAAACGCGTAGCCCTTCGCGCGCAGGCTGGCGAGCTTCTCGCGGCGTTGCGCGATCAGCTTGTTTTCGTCGTGCGCGCCGGTGTCGTCATTCATGGTCTTTACAATCCGCTTTTCAGGCTGGCCTCGATAAAACGGTCCAGATCGCCGTCCAGCACCGCTTGCGTGTTGCCAACCTCCACGCCGGTGCGCAGATCCTTGATGCGCGACTGGTCCAGCACGTACGAGCGTATCTGGCTGCCCCAGCCGATGTCCGACTTGCTGTCCTCCAGGGTCTGTTGCTCGCTGCGGCGCTTCTGCATCTCCAGTTCATAAAGCTTGGCCTTGAGCTGTTTTATGGCGACATCCTTGTTCTTGTGCTGGGACCGATCGTTCTGACACTGCGTCACCGCGCCGGTCGGCAGATGCGTGATACGCACGGCCGATTCGGTGCGGTTGACGTGCTGTCCGCCGGCGCCGCTGGCGCGATACACATCGATGCGCAGATCGGCTGGGTTAATCTCGATGTCGATTTCGTCATCGACTTCCGGCGACACGAACACGGACGCGAACGACGTGTGACGACGCGCGCCCGAATCGAACGGCGATTTGCGCACAAGCCGGTGCACGCCGGTCTCGGTACGCAGCCAGCCGTACGCGTAATCGCCCTCGAATTTCACGGTGGCGCTCTTGATGCCGGCGACTTCGCCAGGCGAAACTTCGATCAATTCCGTATCGAATCCGCGCGCCTCGCCCCAGCGCAGATACATGCGCAACAGCATGTTCGCCCAGTCCTGCGCCTCGGTGCCGCCGGAGCCGGCCTGAACATCCAGAAACGCGTTATTGGCGTCCAGTTCGCCGGCAAACATGCGGCGGAATTCGAGCTGTTCGATGGCCTGCTCGAAACGCGCCAGCTCACCGTCAAGCTCGGCGAGCATCGCTTCGTCGTCGTCTGCCGCCGCCAGTTCGACCAGGGCTGCGCTATCGCTTAAGCCCTTGCTCAAGTCGCGCAGGACGTGGACGATGTCCTCCAGTCGCGCACGTTCCTTGTTGAGGCCCTGCGCGCGCGGCTGGTCGTTCCAGATATCCGGCTGCTCCAGTTCGCGCGCGACCTCTTCCAGCCGCTCGGCCCTGGCATCGTAGTCAAAGATACCCCCTGAGCGCGGTGGCGCGCTGTTTGAGGTCATCCAGTCGTGCGTATATCGCGTTGAGTTCCTGCATGGCGTGTTAACGGCAAAAAGAGCGTAATACTACAACAAGCGCCGCAATGAATTCGCGCCGGCAGCGGATTACGGCTGTAACGGTCGCAGATGCGTCACGTTGAGTTGCGGAGACACGCGCCCCTGGTACTCGTTCTCGTCGAAGCGATACAAAAGGTACACCGCGCGAACGTCTTTGGTCCATTCGAGGGCGTCGATGTTGAATACGATCGCATCGAGCAGACACGCGCCGCCGCGCGGCCTTATCTTAAGCTTCAGGTGCCGTTCGCCGACCGGCCGCTGTGTCACGATTTCGAATTCGCCTTCGAACAACGGCTCCGGAAACCCCTGACCCCAGGGCCCACCCGCGCGCAGCAGCCGCGCCACTTCGAGCGTGAAATCCGCATCACTCAATTCGCCATCGGTATACTGCACGCCGTCGAGTTGCTCCGGCGTGATCGCGGCGCGCACCGCAAGCTCGAAGGCGGTGCGGAAAGCGTCGAAGTGCGCGGCCGGCATGGTCAGGCCCGCCGCCATCGCGTGGCCACCGTACCGCGTGATCAGTCCCGGGTTGTGCGTGGCCACGGCTTCCAGCACATCCCGGATGTGCAATCCCGCAACCGATCGCGCGGAACCCTTGAGCGTGTGTTCACCCGCATCGGCGAACACGATAGCCGGCCGCTGGAAACGCTCCTTGATACGCGACGCCAGAATGCCGATCACGCCCTGATGCCAGCCAGCATCGAACAAACAAAGGCCGTGCGGCAGTGCGTCGTCCCGCAGTGCATCGAGCGTCCGCAACGCGACCAGCGCCTGCGCATGCATGTCGCTTTCGATCACGCGCCGCTGGCGGTTCAGTTCATCGAGCTCGCCGGCCAGTGCCCCCGCACGTTCCTCGTCATCGCACAGCAGACACTCGATGCCGATGGACATGTCCTGCAAACGGCCGGCGGCGTTGAGCCGTGGACCGGCAGCGAAGCCTAGATCTGAGGCCACTGCGCGCTCATGCGAGCGACCGGCGCAACGCAGCAGCGCGGGAATGGCGGGGATGCAATGCCCGGCGCGGATGCGTCGCAAACCCTGCTCGACCAGAATGCGATTGTTGTGATCCAGCGGCACCACGTCGGCGACCGTCCCCAGCGCAACCAGGTCCAGGTACCGCGCCATGTTCGGCTCGGCAAGCCCGTGCCTGGCAAACCAGTCCACCGCCCGCAACCGCGTGCGCAACGCCAGCATCAGGTAAAACACCACACCGACGCCAGCCAGCGTCTTGCTGGGAAAAAAGTCGCCTGGCAGATTGGGGTTGACGATCGCATCGGCGGCGGGTAACTGCGCAGCGGGCAGATGATGATCGGTAATCAGTACGCGCATGCCGCGCGCTTTCGCCGCCGCCACGCCCTCGACGCTGGAGACACCGTTATCGACCGTAATCAGCAGCTCGGGCGAGAGCCCGGCGCCGACCGCGACGATTTCCGGGGTGAGTCCATAGCCGTATTCGAAACGATTGGGTACAAGGTAATGCACGTCTTGTGCGCCGAATGCCCGCAGCGCGCGCACGGCCAGCGCGGTGCTGGTGGCGCCGTCTGCGTCGAAGTCGCCAATGATCAGAATCCGGCTGCCGTGTTTCAGCGCGTGCATCAGCAAGTCGGTAGCGGCCGCCATGCCGGACAAGCCCTCGCAGGCATGCAGCCGGCTCAAGCCGCATTCCAGTTGCCACGCCTCGGTGATACCGCGGTGGGCATATAGGCGCTGAAGCAGCGGGTGCAGACCATCGATATGCAGGGGCATGGCGCTGCGGGCAAGGATTCTGGGCGCGCGGATCATTCAAACGCCGGCAAAGGTATCCAGACTGCGCGACCTTCGCCAGATGCGCCATTGCCGCGCACGGTCGATGCGATAGCGCCCGCCAAGGCAGTCGTAAAGATCGCATCCGGCCACATGCCCGTTTCTGATTGCCCGCGTCAGCGGCTGGAACCATGCCTGTTCCAGCGCGGTCATTTCGCTGCACCAGGCGGAGAAATCGTCATATCGTGCGGGCGGCAACAGGTTTTCCAGGCTCACCAGATGGGCGCCCCGGGCCGCGCCCGACAGCATGTCGTCAAGCGAAGCCGCCGCTGGCTTGGTATCGATATCCGCCAGCCGCGCCAGGCCGCGCGCAAGCGGATCGTCCGACCAGACCGCGTCCACGCTCACGCTCAAACGTTCGCGCTCCGGCAGCGGGCCGGGGCCGGCCAGCCACAGGCCATTGATGATCGGCTTACCACGATTCTCCCGCAAGCGATTGAGGTCACACCCGTAAAACAGCATTTGAGTCTCGTTGAGGAATGACCGCCAGCGCGCGGCATCCGGACCGGCAGGCAGACAAGCCTGCACTGCCCGCCCCATGACCTGTCGTTGCGCATGGGTGGTGATACGGGCTGTCGAGGGCAATCTTAAATGCCAGTACGCTCGTGACGTGATCTCCAGCGCCAGGCCGCTGCCCGCGAAATGTGTAGCGAAAATCTCGCCCAGCCCGCGCGCTTCCGACTCGGTGATACTGAGCGAGCCGCTATCGCGCAGGTAAACGCTCGCCACATCGGCTTTCAGGTTCACCGGATCGGCACACAGCCAGACTGCGCCGTCACTATCGCGACCAAAGCCGAATCGGCGCAGCGCGCCCAGCGGCAGATCGAGATCGTTAAGCGCAGCGAGACCGAACACCCAGCACAGGCACGCATCCACCCCATTGGCCGGCGCCATGAACTTTTCGGCCTTGGCAAGCAATGCCTCAACGCCTTCGAAGCGGGGCAACGGGCCGAAATCCATCACCCACCGCAGGGCTCTGTCAAGCAGACCCGGTGCCAACAAATGCAGTCTGAGGTCGCTCATGCGCGCGGCCCTCGGCACGGTTAGCATTTTAGGTTCCGGGCACCCGACTGGATATCCCGTGTTACGGGGATTTGATTGTCACAATCCGGAGCTTGCCATAAAATCGCAACGGCATAGCCGATGAACGTTATACTGGCATGGTAGTTGGCCACCTAGAGTCTCACCCGAAATCTACATTTGAAATCAATCATTATCGAGCGGCCGGTTGTGGGGAGGCACTGTCCGGAGGAGCGCGATGCAGCATTCAGAGGTCGATAGCGTCAATCACGTCAGATTCGTGCAGTCGGTTGTCAACGGCACTCACGGTGGCGGCGAGGAAGTCGAAAGCCAGATTGCCCGTTCATGGCAGCGTTGTTTTAAAGAACATCATCTGGACCCGGCTGGCCGGCACGAGCCGGTGCTGCTCGCCCGCACGGAACTCCTGGAACGGCAGGATCGCACCGCCCGCCTGCTCGAGGTCGCCAAACTGGAAATGGCGAATCTTTACCAGCAGGTCGCAGGCTCTGGCTACGCGATTCTGCTGGCGGACGCGGACGGCGTAATCGTCAACTACATCGGCGATCCGCAGTTTACCAGCGCGGCCGCACGGAGCGGACTGCAGAACGGCGCCGTGTGGAGCGAGCTGACGCAGGGGACGAATGGCATGGGCACCTGCCTGATCGAGAAGAAACCTTTGGTCGTGCATCATAAGGATCATTTTTTTGCGCGCAATACCATTTTGACCTGCTCCGCGGCGCCGATCTTCTCGCCCCAAGACGAATTGGTGGCCGTGCTGAACGCGGCTGGCGAGTCCAGCATGGCGCAGCAGCATACTAAAGTCCTGATCAACATGTCTGCCCAGATGATCGAGAACCGCCTCTTTCTCGGTGCCTACAAGGATCGTTTTCTGGTGCGTTTTCACAGCCGTCCAGAGTTCGTAAGCACCTTGGGCGAAGGCGTGATTGCGTTCAATGACCACGGCGTCGCCTGCGCGGTGAATCGCAGCGCGCTGTTCCAGTTGGGCGTGGCGTCGAAAGACTGTCTGATCGGCAAACGGATCGAGAACATCTTCGATCTGAGCATGAACAGCCTACTGGCGCTGGCCGCGCGGCGGCCGTTTCAACCCGCGCCGATCCACGACACCAACAGCGGACGGCGCTTCTTCGCGGCCATTCAGTCGCCCGAACAGAATGCGCCGTCGGCGCCGTTTAAGTCCGAGGAGGCATCAGGCCGCGAGCGCAAGGCGCTTGACGGCAATGCTTTTCAGGGGCTTGAGTTCGGCGATGCGCAGATGATGGAGAATATCCGGCGCGCGGAAAAAATACTGGGCAAGGACATCCCGGCCATCCTGTACGGCGAAACCGGCACCGGCAAAGGACGCTTCGCCAAGGCGCTACATCTCGCCGGCGGCCGTTCCGGAAAGGCATTCGTCGCAGTCAACTGCGCGGCAATTCCAGAAACGCTGATCGAAAGCGAATTGTTCGGCTACAAGCCCGGCGCGTTCACCGGCGCGCGCCGTGACGGCAGCCGCGGCAAGATCGTGCAGGCCAACGGCGGCACTCTGTTTCTGGACGAGATCGGCGACATGCCCCCGCAGCTGCAGGCGCGTCTGCTGCGCGTGCTGGAAGACAAGGAAGTGATGCCGCTGGGCGGCGAATCCCCAATTAAAGTCGACATTCACGTGATCAGCGCCACCCACTGCGACCTGGCGAAACTCATCGAGGAAGGCAGGTTCCGACGGGATCTGTTCTACCGGCTGCACGGCATCAGTCTGTGCATGCCGCCGCTGCGCGAACGCACCGACCGCCGCCGGCTGATCAAGCATCTGCTCAAGACCGAAACCGGCCCCGCCGCCGCGGTCAGGATTCAGCCCGAAGTCATGAAGACGCTGGAGAACCACGAGTGGCCGGGCAACATCCGGCAGTTGCGCAATTGCCTGCGCACCCTGCTGGCGCTGTGCGAAGACAACACCATCGACATGGACGACCTGGACGCCGAACTTCTTCTGGGGCGCAATCCGGCGCAACTACCGTCGTGTCACGCCGAGGACGAAGCCCCGCAACAGGACAATCCACTGGCGTGCGCCGAACGCGATGCCATAGTGCGCGAGCTCGAAGGAATGCGCTGGAATGTCACCAAGGTCGCCGGACGGCTCGAGTTGAGCCGCAATACGCTTTACCGCAAGATGCGGCGTTACGGTATCAAACCCCCGCGCTGACCTCGCCCGCGGCGAACCTGGCCGCGACATGCGGCGGTATTCGGCCACGACACCTGATCCGTTGCGCTATTCCATCGTCAACTCGTTGCGGAGATCGAATTGCCCGAGCACATTCTGTTCTTGACCGGCAAGCTCGCCGAGCGGAGCTTGCAGCAGGTGCTCGAGGGTATGCAGCCGACCGAATTCACTTACCACGTGCATCAGATTGGCATCAGCGTGGCTGCGCTGATGTCTACCGACCTTATCAGTCGCCGTCTCAAGGGAACCTTCGACGTCGATCGTATGGTCCTGCCCGGCCACTGCCGCGGCGACATCGACGCGCTGTCCCATCAATTCGGCGTGACGGTCGAACGGGGACCCAAGGAACTGAAAGACCTGCCGCAGTACTTCGGACGTGAGGCCGCGCAAGTCGATCTGAGCCGGTTCGACGTGCGCATCTTCGCCGAGATCGTGGATGCGCCGGATCTGTCGATCGAAAAAATCCTCGAGCGCGCGCAAGAATATCGTCGCGACGGCGCCGACGTGATCGATCTGGGCTGTCTGCCCGCCACGCCGTTCCCGCACATGGCGGACGCGGTGCAAGCCTTGAAGCAGGCGGGCTTTCAGGTCAGCGTCGATTCGCTGGACGCCGACGATCTGCGGCGCGGCGCAGAGGCGGGCGCGGATTACCTGTTGAGTCTGACCGAACAAAGTCTGGCGCTCGCCGATGAAGTCGACGCCACACCAGTGCTGATTGCCGCCGAAACAAGCGAACTCGATTCGCTGTTTCGCGCGATCGATACCTTGCTTGCGCGCGACCGGCGCTTCATTGCCGACGCGGTGCTGGACCCCATCCACGCGGGATTTACCGATTCGCTTCTGCGCTATCACGCCTTGCGGCAGCGTTATCCAGACATCGAAATCATGATGGGCACCGGCAACCTCACCGAGCTGACACACGCCGACACCGCCGGCAATACCGCGTTGCTAATGGGGATTATTTCAGAGCTGGCCATCGGTCATATTCTTACCACGGAGGTCAGCCCGCACTGTCGCACCGTGATACGCGAGTGCGATCGCGCGCGACGCATCATGTATGCTGCGCGCGCGCAGAGCACACCGCCGCGCCTCATCGACGAGGGGCTGCTGGCACTGCACGAACGCCGCCCATTCCCGTACAATCTCGACGAGGTCAAGGCCACCGCCGCGGCCGTCAAGGACCCCAATTACCGCATCCAGGTCACCGAGGAAGGCGTGCACATTTACAACCGGGACGGGTTTCATTCAGGCCACGATCGCCAGGATCCCCTCATTTTCTATCCGCATCTGGATGTCGCGGACGACGGCGGTCATGCGTTTTATCTCGGCATGGAACTGGCGCGCGCGCAGATCGCTTGGCAGCTTGGCAAGCAGTACAGTCAGGACGAGGAACTTAAATGGGGCTTCGCGGTAGAGCAGCCCGCGGAAGACCTGGAGCAATTCGCGGAAGAAGGGTCCACCCTCAAAGACCGGCGCCAGAAACGCGCCCAGACCAGCAAGAAACGCCGGCAACATAAGGCATGATCCGCGAGTGCATCGTCACCACCCGCTGCGAAGACGGTAACGCACATGTCGCGCCCATGGGCGTGCACGTAAGCGTCGCGCCCGCAGGCGCGCAAGTAAGCGATAATGCGCTGATGATCGCGCCGTTCAAGCCCTCCGCGACCTTGGAAAATCTGCTGCGCGAGGGCAATGCCTGTATCAACTACACAGACGATGTGCGCGTGTTCGCCGGCTGTTTGACCGGGCGACGCGACTGGCCGGTGCGCGCCGCGGATCATATCCAGGGCTTGCGGCTCGCTGATTCTCTCGCGCACGCCGAGGTCGAAATCGCGCGTATCGACGGAGACGAACTGCGGCCGCGGTTCCACTGCCGGGTGGTATTCGAGGCGACGCACGCGTCGTTTCGCGGCTACAACCGCGCGCAGGCCGCCGTACTCGAACTGGCGATTCTGGTGAGCCGTCTCGACCGTCTGCCGTTAGATAAAATTGAAAGCGAGATCGAATACTTGAAAATTGCAATCGAGAAAACCGCCGGGCCGCGCGAGCGCCAGGGGTGGGAGTGGCTGATGGCGAGCATTGACGCGCATGACAAGCGCGCTCCGTCATGACCCGCCTGCTCGCCAGCGTCACGAATATCGAAGAAGCCGAGCTGGTGATCAGCGCCGGCGCGGATATCGTGGACCTCAAGGATCCGGCGCGCGGCGCGCTCGGCGCGCTGCCGTTGTCGAGGATTCGAGCAATCGTAAACGCGGTCGCAGGACGGCGTCCCGTTAGCGCCACAATCGGCGATCTGCCGGCCGACCCCGATGCATTATCGTGGACCGTCAACGACACCGCGGCCACCGGCGTGGATTTCGTCAAGGTCGGCTTGTTCGGCCCGGAATACTTCGACCAATGCCTGCATGCGCTAGCGCACAATGCGGCCGCTGGTGTCCCCCTCGTGGCCGTGTTGTTCGCGGACAGGCAACCTTACTCTAATGTCGTGGCTCGCATAGCGGACACGGGTTTCAAAGGCGTCATGCTCGACACGGCCGATAAAGCCGGCGGCGGCCTGCGCCAGCATCTGTCCCTGGAGGAGTTATCGGCATTTGTGGCCGCGGCCAGGGCACAAGGTCTGCTGACAGGGCTGGCGGGCAGCCTGCGCATGGCGGACATCGGACCGTTGCTTGCCGCCGACGCCGATTACCTTGGCTTTCGCACCGCGTTATGCGGCGGTCATGCGCGCACCGCCGCTGTCGATCCCGCGGCGGTGGTCGCCATACGGGCCTGCCTGCGCCGGGCGGAAACCTACGAACCATCGACATCGACATGGATTCGCGCGACGATCGACGCATCGGATGCATAGATCTGGGTTAAGCACGTCCTGGTCCGAGTTTCGCGCACACAAAATGGTGTTCCGGTGGCGCCGGGACCGAAGGCGGCGAATCAATTAGATATTCAGCGGCACGCCCTGCTCGGTCAGCAATTTCTTGAGTCCGCGCATGACCGGAAAAACTTCTTGGTTCCAGTCGGCGCCCTGCATGTCGAACGCCTTCTGCTCCTCTTCCACGATCCAGCGGTCTTCCGCGAAAATGCTGTTGGTGAACCAGGTGATGAAGGGCCACAACAGAGTGATCAGGCCGGGAATGGCGGGCCGCCTGATCATCATCAGGCCGTAGGTGTGATTGATACGCTGCGCGCGATCCACCGGGATGTATGCATTCCATAGATCGAGCGCGGGTTCCTGGCTACCAGCAGTCCAGAACCTTAAGGTCTGATAGGGGTACTCGGTGCGGATGGTCATCAAATCCTTCGGACGCTGCTCGGTGGGCGCGGGTCGCCTGCCCAGCATGAACTTTTCGCCCAGCGGCTGTCGCCCGCTCGCGCGAGAGAATGTGTAATCGGCCTCTATCCAGTTCTCGCCGCTGCGCAGTTCCCTGAACATCGTCCTGATGCCGCCCATCAGCCTGCGATGCAGAAACTGATGGTTCATGTCCATCAGGTTCTCGTGCATGAACGAATAGTGGCAGTTGACCCGCCGATCGAGGTAGCGCGTTTTGTAACGGGGGTCGTCGGCTGACGGCACGTCCGGAAAAGGGACTTCATGCTGCGTGTTCACATCGCCGGGAAACACGAACACGAGCCCGTACGCCTCCCGGCAAGGGTAGCTGCGCACGCCGTTGGGAAGCGACTTGTCCTTGTTCAGATACGGCACATTGACGCATCTGCCGGTGCGATCGTAAGTCCAGCGATGATAGCCGCACTGCAGGCGCTCACCGACCACTACACCCGCGCGTAGCGGCACCTGCCGGTGCGCGCATCGATCCTCCAGCGCGAACAAATCGTCGCTCGCGGTTCTCACCAGCACGATGGGCTCGCCCGCGAATGAAACGCCCAGCGGCTTGCCCCGCCTTACGTCTTGTGAGCGGCTGACCGGGTACCAGTAGTCCGGATGAATCCCGGTCGCTCTCAGGTCCCGCGCGGTATTCGAATAATCCTGTGAGTCAGGCAAAACATCGGTGACGGCAGACATAGATTTCTCCCTTATATCGAGGCGTGCTCAGGACATGACGGCATGATAACGCGAGCCAAATGCGTCGCCAAACGTCGATGCCTAACGGTGCGACGGATAAGCCTGAAGCGGGAATTAAGGCAGATCAGTTTTCTCGTCCAGCAGTCCCCGCCAGTGCAATTGGTACGCTGCCCACGCGAACAGGGGCGCTCCGACCGTGGCCGCCGCCAGCAGCGGCGCCATCCAGTCGAGCAGCGCGGCCGCGGGAATCACGATCATCGCGTCATCGGGATCGAAGCGCGGTAATGCGCGCAGTTCACCGGCGCGGCGTCCATGCTGCTGCTCGACTCGCGTAACCCACCACAGTATGCAGATGATCGCCGCACCCGCGACGATACCCATGGGTATGGCCGACGCACAAAACAGACCATCGCGCAGGCCGATACCGATGCCGACGAAAGCCAGCGCGTTGCACGAGGTATCGGCAATCAGGTCGTACTGGTGACCCCAAGGGCTGGACTTGCCGCTGGCGCGCGCCAGTTCGCCATCGGCTCGATCCAGCAGCATGGACAGCAGAAACATCGCCGCCGCCCAGTACTGCCAATCCAGCGCGAACATCGCCGCCGCCGCGAGACCCGACACCAGGCGAGCCGTGGTGATGTGATTGGGCGTCACCGGTGTATCGATCAGCGGTCGTACGCTGGCGCGCACGCTGCGGTGTAACCAGGTGTCGTGACTCATGACTATACTTGCAGGACTGTGTGGAATGCGGCTAGCAGGCGATCGATATCGGCCGTCGTGATCGCGCCCATCACGGCCACGCGAAAAATAGTGCTCGCGAACTTGGCCTGTCCCGCGTAAATGATGAAGCCGCGCGTCTTTAAGCCGTCGTGCAAGGTCTCGTAGGTTATGTCCACGGGCAGCCGGTACGCGCTCAGCACCACCGAGGCCTGACTCTTCGCCACCAGCGGTTCGATACCCAGAGCCGCGAGCCCATGCCTGAGCTTGTCCGCGAGCGCGCGATAGTGATCATGCCGCGCGGTCCTGCCGCCCTGCGCTTCGAACTCGACGAGCGCCTGCTTCAGCGCGTAGAAAACATGCACCGGCTGGGTGAACGGCGTGTCACGCCGGTCCTGTTCGCGGCAGTAGTTCGCCAGATCCAGATAAACCGATCGCGCCGTCCCCGCTGACAACTGCTCCCGCCGTGCGATGACAAACGATACGCCGGGCGCGCCGTGCAGACATTTATTCGCGGTAGCAGCGCAGGCGGCGATGCCGGGTTGCTCGAAATCGATTGGTTCCGCGCCGAAGCTGCTCACCGCGTCGACCAGCAGGTGCACACCGCGCGCGCGGCACAACTCACCCAGCGCCGCCAGCTCGTTGAGGCGACCCGTCGTGGTCTCGTGATGCGCTACCCCGATGTGACTAAGTTCCGGCTGCGCGTTCAGTAACTCCTCTATGCCTTTGATCTCAAGTTGACTTTCCCAGGGATGCGCAAGCGCGCGGTGTTCGATGCCATGCGCGTGGGCGATGGCGGTCATGCGCTCTCCGTAGACGCCGTTTTCAATGACCAGCAGCCTGCCGTCGCGTGGCACCAGGCTGGTCAGCATCGCTTCCACCGCGGCGGTGCCGGAACCCGCAAGCAGCACGGCCGCCCACGCATCGTCCGAGAGCCCGTAGACGCGCAACAAGCTGTCGCGGATCGATGCCTGCAAATCGGCGAATTCCGATTCGCGATGGCAGAGATCGGGACCGGACAGCGCCTGACGCACTTCCGGCGAGAGCGTGACGGGTCCGGGATTCAGCAGAATCATGCCGGCCCGGTTGAGGGCGTCGACGGCGCGCCGATGTGCGCCATAAAGCGTGCGCGCACCTCGGCCGGCGACAAGGTCGGGCGCGGCAGAACTTCAAGTGTGCCGGTGCGAATCTTGAGGCAACCGAAGCGCGGTCCAATCCTGCCCGTGCCGCCGAGCAGATGATCCAGAATCGAGAGGTTGTCATCCTCAAGCGCGATTGGATAACCACACGCACGGGCAATGCCGGCAAACGAAACATTGTTGGATACCGTCGCCTGCGCGCCGGTCGAATCGTGCGCCTCGTTGTCGAGCAGAATGTGCACCAGATTGCCGCCGCCGTAGGCGCCCAGGGTCGCGAAATTGCCCATGCGCATCAATGCCGCACCGTCGCCATCGATGACGACCACCCGCAGGTCCGGGCGCGTCATCGCTAGTCCCAGCCCCAGCGATGACGCGCACCCCATGGAACCGACCATATATAAGTGATTCGGCCGATCGGAGAGCGCGTACAACTCGCGGCCCGTGTAACCGGTAGTCGCGATAACAACCGTGTTGGGCTGCGCGGTCATCTCGACCACACGTTGCAGAACCTTCGCGCGCGAGAGGCGCGCCGTGAGCGTATGTGCGCCGCCGATCCTCGCCTTCTGGTCGCGGTCGTAACGCAGCTTGTGCCGCTGCGTCGAGTCGGAGCGCGCCACCGAATCCTTGCGCATGACCAGCGCGTAGGGGCGCATCATGTCGCTCATGTGCGACTCGGCACGCCGCAAGGTCTCTTCGATGCGGCCAGCGTCGGTCGGGAAGTATTCCCAGGGAATACGCATCGCGTCCAGCACACCACCGGTCATCTCGCCCATGAGCTGATGTTGCGGCTCATCGTTAAGCTCCGGATCGCCGCGCAAGGTCACGATCAGCAGCATCGGAATGCGAAACGCATGCGCCAGCGACACCAGCGGGTTGACCGCGTTGCCCAGCCCGGAATTCTGCATCATGGCGATCGGGCGCTGCCCACCCAGAAACGCGCCCGCGCAAATCGCGACCGCGTCGCCTTCGTTGGCGGATGACACGTAAACCAGATTGTCGTCGGCGATCGCGTAATCGATGAACGGCGTCAGAAACGAGCACGGCACTCCGGCATAGCGGTGGTAACCGAAGTCGCGTGCGCGCTCGACGAAGTCCCGCGCCTCGATCATGACTCGCGCTCAGGCCCCGCATGCCGCTGCTGACCATGCGCGAAATCACTGGCGCGGCTCAAATCCTCCATGCGATTCACGTCCAGCCAGTGGCCATGAATGTAGAGCACCTTCACACGTCTACCCGTCTCGATCAGGCGGTTGAGCAAGTCGGTGACACCGAGGCTGTCGAAGTCCGCACGCTCTCGCAGATCGTCCATTTCTTCGAGCAGCCATTCCCGGCCCGGTCCCACCACTCTCAGCATGCCGATCCAGCGTCCGGAAGGCTGATCGTCGTCATGGTTCGCGTGGTACGCGACACGCAAGAGATCGACGTCCTCGTGGAACAGGGCATGGTCGTCGGGGCGCGAGCACCACGCGAGATCACGATAGTCGCGGCTCGCTTCGCGCGGCAGTACGGAGTCGATCACCACCATGATCTCGCCGCGCATGTCCAGCAGGTCGGACAGAATGTAACGGCGAAACAGCAGATCGCCATAGGTGATGACGGTGTCCTCCCTGATGGCCTCGCGCGCGCAGGCCAGCGAAGCAAGCTCGCCGCTGATCATGTAGTCAGGATTGCGTAGCACCTGGACGCCGCTCAGATCGATGGCCTCGGCCTTGTAGCCGGCCACGACCGCCGTGTGATGTACCTGCTGGCTCTTGAATTCGTCCACCAGACGCTGCAGGAGCGGCTTGTCGCCGATGGACAGCATGACCTTGGGACAATTCTCGGTGAGCGCCTCCAGCCCCCGGCCGCGCGTGGCCGCGAGCACCACCGAATGCCGGATCGTGCCGGCGGCGAAATAGCGCTTTTCCGCGCCGGCCAGTTCGTCCGCGCCCTGCAGGCGGAAAATCTCCCTGACCGGCGCGATGTGATCTTCCACGCTGGCGATCGTCTGTGTGGTCTGAATTTCCTCGGCGACTCTCCGCATGGCCGCCACCGCGCCACGGAGCATGTGATTTGCCCATATCACCGTGCTGATGCCCGCCATGAGAAACACTTCGGTGGGCGTGCTGTAATATTTGGTCGGGACGATCACGAGCGGCAGGCGATTTTCCCAGCGCTGCGCGAACGCCAGCACCTCGGTGGCCTGCGACTGCGCGCTGTGTATCAGTATCGCGTCCGCGCCCGCGTCCTGATAGGCGCGCGCGCGGTGCAGCGCCTCATCCAGCCCCCAGCCGGCGACCAGTGCCTCGATCCGCGCCACCACGCAAAAATCCGGATCGAGCTGGCTGTCCTTGCCGGCCTTGATCTTGCCGCTGAATTCATCGACATCGCACAGGGGCTGGCGCACGCCCTCGATGAAGCTGTTGGTCTTGGGAAATAATTTGTCTTCAATGCATACGCCGGCCACGCCGCGCTGCTCGAGCTTTTTCACCAGCCGCCGCGTGTTGTTGAAATTGCCGTAACCCGTATCACCGTCCAGCAGAATGGGAATCGAGGTCGCGTCACACATGAATTCCAGCATGTCCACAACCTGCGTCCAGCTCGCCTCGTTGTTGTCACGCACGCCGAACTGCGCGGAGATCGCCAGACCGCTGGCCCAGATGCCCTTGAATCCCGCTTCCTCGACAATGCGGGCGCTGATACCGTTGTGCGCCTCCATGATGAATTCGAGCTGCGGCGAATTTAACAGCGCGCGGAGCTGAGCGCTTTTCGAGGGAGTCTGCATTAAGAAGCTAAGTGACTAATCGGAAAAAGGGTCGAACCGTAATGTGCGCAAAAGCGCGGCCAAAGGCAAGTCTGCCGGCGAACCGTGGTCTTGTGGCCGAATTGGCAACCAAATAAGCGGTCGCGTTCACTACCGGTGCGCGACCAGCCGCGGCACTATTTCGCTGCGCGCACGCTCGATATCTTCCGGAAAATCGATCTCCAGCCACGGCAGGCCGGTGATATCCTCGAAGCCGAACTGGTCCGGTTTGGCCAGCAGCACGTCTCGCAGGGCCTCCTCAAAAGGCGTATCCAAGGCGCCGGCTTCGACATACCGTGCGGTCACGGCTAGCAGCTTTTGCGTTACGGGATTCGACAGGCGGAAAAAACCAACCGATTCACCAAGGTAATCGCAAACGACATCGACCTGCTTTCTGAATTCGACCAGACGCCCGTCGCGCACGCAGAGCTTGACCGGTTCGTCGCCGGGCTCCATGTCGCGATCCAGTAGAAAGCAGTTGGGATGCGGAGACGACATCAGACGCTCGATCATGCGGTGGTCGTAAAGCACGTCCGCGTCCATCAGCAACACGTTGTCACCAGCGAAGCACTCGCGCAGGCGCCACAGGGTCACGATGCTGCCTTGGCGGTAGTCCGGATTTTCGATCAATCGCACGGCGTGGCCGCCGTCAAGTTCCGCGAGCGCTTGCGCAATGTCGGCAGCCTGATGCCCTACCCCGATAGTCAGGTTATCGATACCGCAGTCCCGCAGGATCTCGAGATGCCGCTGCAACAGCGTTTTCCCGTCGAATTCGAGCAGGCATTTAGGTGTGTCTAACTCTAGGCGCCGCCCCACGCCGGCAGCCAGCATCACAGCTTTCATCGGTAGCGGATCCGTGCGATTTGATCCATCACGCGTCCGCCGATCAGGATTCCATAATCCGGCGTCGCCAGGAGTGCCGGCCTTCGACGAACTGCCAGGCGAGGATGCCCGGCAGCCCCAGCGCCAGTTCGCGCACGCGCTTGGCGAGCGAGAGCGCCAGTGCGACTGTCGGCGGTACGCCCAGCAGGCCGCCGAGCAGGATAAATCCACTTTCCTGCACGCCCAGCGCGCCGGGCACCGCGAACGCCGCCGAACGTATGGCCTGTCCCAGGCTTTCCAGGATCAGCGCCTCGACGAGACCGACCGGATGCCCCAGAAACCATAGCGCGAGCCACACCTCGCCGGCGCCCAGCACCCACCCCGCCAGACGCCAGCCGCAGGCACTCCAGATCGCGTATCGATCGCGGTAAAGCGCTACCACTTCGCGATCCAGCGCCACCACACCGCCGGTTATAGACTGCCACCCGCCGCCCTGAGCCAGGCGTTCCAGCCCGCGCGCGAGTACCAGGAACACGCCGGCGCGTTGCGCGATGACAAACGAACCCGCGATAACGCCGAAGACGGCGATCCCGATCAACAGTTCCGCCGCCGCGTCACTGGACCCGGCGTGCCACAGCAGCAGAACCACACCCATCAATGCGAACGCGATCAACGTCACCATACCGGCGGTGAGATCGACGATTACCGAGGCGCCGGCCGGCACGCCCGACATGCCGCCACGACGCAGTAATCGCACGCGCAGCAGGTC
The DNA here is from genome assembly GCA_013696315.1 of Gammaproteobacteria bacterium. Taxonomy (NCBI): domain Bacteria; kingdom Pseudomonadati; phylum Pseudomonadota; class Gammaproteobacteria; species Gammaproteobacteria bacterium. The sequence goes on from JACCYU010000160.1 coordinate 19,138, forward strand.
ACCGCCCACTTGCGCGACCGGGAACAGGGAGTTGACCGATTCGCCCAGCCAGCGGATCCACACGAGTTCGCTCAATGATTGACCGTGGCCCCGCGGCAACAGCGCGCGCCAGCCGAGCACATCCAGCAGCAGCGGCGCCAGATGAAACACGGTGATCCACGCAAGCCCCCAGCCGGCCTCGCCCAGCACGCGCAGGACATCACCCAGACCCTGATAAACGGTGACGCCGATAAACAGGCTCAGGCCCGCAAGCCAGGCGCCGTACAGTGCGAAGCGCAGTTTCATGGCGCCACCGCCGCTCCGCGCAAAAACCACGCGACAGCGTCGCGCAAGGCCTCAAACGCCGGCCGCGGCGCATACGCCAACTCGCGTTGGGCCTTGTCGCTGCTGTAGTACATGCGTTTTTTCGCCATGCGTACGCTATCCACTGTCAGCGGCAGGTTCTCGGCGCGCAGCAGCCGACCGCAGCCTTCCGCAACATACGCGATCGGCAGCAACACGTTGTGCGGCACTCTGATCCGCGGCGGACGTCGGTCGGACAGCTCCGCGATGGTCGTCAGGATCTGTTTTAGCGATAGATTCTCGCCGCCCAGCACATAGCGTTCGCCGATGACGCCGCGCTCCAGTGCGCGCAGGTGCCCGTCGGCCACGTCGTCCACATGCACGATATTCAGGCCGGTATCTACGTACGCTGGCATGCGGCCTTTGGCCGCGTCCGCCACCATGCGCCCGGTGGGTGTGGGCTTGATGTCGCCAGGGCCGACCGGCGTAGAGGGGTTGACGATCACCGCCGGCAGGTGCGCCTCGGCAATCAGGGCATGCACTTCGGCCTCGGCCAGAAACTTGGAACGTTTGTAATCGCCTATCATGTCGTCAAGCGTGACTGGCGTGTCCTCGTCGGCGGGCGCGCCATCCCGCGTTGTCCCCAGGGTCGCCACACTGCTGGTGTAAACCACGCGCCTGACTTTCGCCGCGAGCGCCGCCCGCATGATGTTACGCGTGCCCTCGACATTGGCCGCGTAAATGGTGTCGGGATCTAGCGCCCACAGCCGGTAATCGGCGGCCACGTGAAACAGCGTATCGCACCCTGTTAACGCCCGCTCCAGCGACACTCGATCGGTGAGATCGCCCACCACGCGCTCGACGCTAAGCCCCTGGAGGTTACGCGGATCGCTGTGCGCCCGCGTGAGCACGCGCACCGCCTGACCCGCGTGTAACAGACGCCGCGCGACCGCCGCGCCCACAAATCCCGTCGCGCCGGTTACCAGGGTCGTCATGACGGTCGATGGCAGGCGCCAGCGCGGCGCCGCAATCGGAAAATTAACCGCGGCGTATTCCGCGGCAGGCAATCAAAATTGTGGGTCATGGGGGATCCTGACGCCAGCTCAGCAGCGCCGGCAAGACTATAAGCGTCACGCCCAGAGTCAAGAGAACGCCGACGGTGAGCAGAAACCCGAGACTTGCAGTGCCCGGATGGGCGGAAAACGCAAGGCTGCCAAAACTGACGATGGTAGTCAACGCACTGTAGAACACCGCCCGCGCCGTGCTGGTGCGCAGCAAGGTGGCGTACGAACCCGGCTGGCTGCGCAGCCGGTGCATCATGTGAATGCCGTTGTCCACGCCGATACCAAGCAGCAGCGGCAAGGCGATGATGTTGGCGAAATTGAACGCGTGACCGCTCAGCGTCACCACCGCGCCGGTCAGCGCGCCGCCCAGCAACAGCGGCGCCAGCACCAGCAGTGCGTCGCGCGGCCCACGCATCAGCAATAACAATAACACCGCGATCACCAGCAACGACGTGACAAACGCCTGCTGAAACGCGGCGACAACCGCCTCGCCTGCTTTCAGACTGATCACCGGCAGGCCGGTCGCGTGCGGTGCAAGTGCACTTACCTGCGCCACGAACTGGCGCAACGCCTCGCTGTCGCCCAAGTCGTCTTTGGGGAAGGCTTCCACGCGGTAGGCGCCACCCGGCGCGCGCCACTGCGCCGCCAGCGGCGGGGGCAGGACTTTAAATCCTACGGGGCCGGCCTTGAGCGCCGTGTCCAGCACATTCAATGTATCCGGCAAGGTAGCCAGCAGACTGCGATCCAGCGCCGCCAGGCTGTGCGCCGCCGCGACCTGCGTGCCATCGCTCAGATCATCGAGCAGCCGTCTTATATCGGCGCGCAAGCGTGCGGTGAGCGCGGGCCAGCGCGGCTCGGCGCCGCTGTGCAGATGCCGCGCGAGCGCCGCCTGAAAATCCTCAAGCGCCGCGCGCTGTTCCGCATAAGACGGCGGGTCTACTTTAGCGCCAGTCATCAGGGTCAGCCCCATGACCAGCCGCATGTCGTCGATGATCGCGAGCTTGCGTACCTGCCGCGCGGGCACGTGGTCGGGCAGGCTGACCGCGCGGCTGACCGAGGGCAGCTCGCGCAGGCGCTCCGCCACCGTTGCGGCCGCGGTCGCGTCGGGCTCAAGGACGGAAATACTCCATGGCGGCGTGTCGTCACTGTCCACGAGGTCCTGAAAAGTCGCGACCGATTCGCTGTCGGGATCGCGCAGGTTGAGCGGATTGTAATCGAAGCTCGCAAACGGAAGGCTCAGCGCCGCTACTGCCGCCAGCGCCAGCGCGGTGCGCCTTATCGCGCGCGCATGCCGGCGCGGAAACGCAGCCACCGCATCGGTGTAACGCCCGAACGACGCGGGCCCGGATGATTCAGGCCCAGACCATGTAGACAATATGTCGCCACTCGCGCGCGATGGGAACAGGGTCAGCAACGCGGGCAGCAGGCTCAAGCTGGTAATGAGGCTGATGAACACGCCGGCGCCGGCGATCAGTCCCAGCTCCGAAACGCCTGCGTATGCAGTCGGCACGAACGCGAAGAAGCCCACCGCCGTGGTCGCCGCCGCGAGCGCCAGCGAGGTGCCGACATGGCTCACGGCCGTGCGCAGAACGGCTGACTGTTCGGCGCCGCGCGTATTCAGTTCACGGCACCGCAGACACAGATGGATCGCGTAGTCGGCGCCAAGACCGATGTTCATGACCGCGAAAGCGACCGAGATCAGGTTCAGATGCCCTATTGCCACCGCCGCGAAGCCCGCGGTGATTATCAGGCTGGCCAGGAGTGTCGCCACCGACGCGGCGACCATGCGCGGCGAACGCATGCCGGCGAGCAGCACCAGTATTACCAGCGCTAAAGAAACCACCGCGCCGGTGCCGGCGCCGCGCGCGACGCTTTGCATCTCGTCGTACTCCAGCGCCGCGGCGCCGGTTATGCGCAAGGTCACGCCCTGGGAACCGTCCAGCGCCATGGCGTGTTTCAGTCCTTCCAGCGCGTTCATGGCGGGGGCGGCCGGCAGCCAGTTGCCGTAATCCAGCCGCGGCTGAGCGAGAATGAACTGCCGTGCGCCCGAGTCCGATGCGGCATTGCCCAGCATCAGGCCCTGCCAGGAAAGACGATGGAAGCGCCCTGCCCCTTGCGCCTCGATGGCGGTCTCCAGCGCTTTCAGCAGTGGCGACAAGTCCAGCTTCTCGCCGTCATCCACTGCGTTCAGCGCCTGTGTCAGCATTTGCTGCAGTCCGCGCAAGGATTGATCCTGCGCGAGCGTGCCCAGAAAGGGCTGCACCTGCGCGAGGTCGTCCGCGAGCTGCCGCAATTCCGGTACATCGAGGTACAGAAACGCATGCCGGTCGAAGAACGCGCCGGCACCGGGGCGCGATACCGTCCTGAACAGCGTGTTGGTGCGCTTTAGTTTATTTGCGACCCGGTCGGCGGCGGCGCGCGCGAGTTCTGGCGTATCACTTTCGATCACCAGCAGCAGGGTGTCCACATACTGCGGAAACGCGCGTTTATAGGTTTCGTAGTCCTGGCGAAACGGCAACTCGGCCGATAGCATGTCCGCGCGATCGGTATCCATGCCGAGATGCTGGGACGCGTAATATACGGAGCCGACGGCTATAACGACGAATGACAGCACCACTGCCCGCGGCGCGCGGGCCACGCGACTGATCCACCATCCTATGGCGACGCTCAAGGCAGTTTCCAGTCGGGACATCGGCAGCGAGTACTCAGGCCGGCGGAGGTGTTACGAACGTGCGGTAATCAGGCGGCGGCCTTGGCTGGCGTGAGGGAATTCAGCAAACGGACAGCGCTCCGGGTGCTATTTTGTGTTAAGCGCCAAGATTGTGCTAAGCGCCAAGGCTCGTACGCTACGTCGCGAAAAAGCGACCGTCAGCCAGCGACGCGACATCGGTCAGGGTGGCGCGCGCGGCGCGAAAGCCCAGCGCCAGACGCGAGACCGCCGCCCAGTCCAGCGGTCGCGCCAGCACCTGCCGGATGACCGCGCCGATGCATACGTGCCCGCCGTTGTCGATCACGCCGCCGAGCCACGTCGGCACGCGGGCGACGGAGGTATCGGAAACCGCGCGGATCGCCACAAACGGCACTTGCGCCTCGCTGGCCAGCGCCGCCAGCGCGGCGCTTTCCATGTCGGCCGCCATTGCGCCTGAACGCAGCATGAGCGCGCGCTTCTGCGCGCGCGTGGCGAGTACCGTCGTGCTTTCGATCAGCGGATCGACGTGGATGACGAAGCGATTTTTAAGCTGCTCGCACAGCCAGCCGTGCCAGGCCGTATCCACCGAGTAGGATCTGAGGTCCGTGTCGAGAATCACGCCGGGCACCAGCAGATTACCCGGCGCCAGCGCGCGGTCTAGTGCTGCCGCCACCCCCCAGCTCATCAACGCGGTGGCGCCTTGAGCCAGCAATTGTTCACCGGCGGCGCGCGCGCGGCTGGCGCCCATGCCGGCCAGCGCCACTCTTACGTCGCAGGCTTGTGCAACGTTCACTTCCATCGGTGGCTTCAGCGGCCTGCGGATCAAGGTGCGCGCCTCACCATCCAGCGCGGCGACGATCCCTATGCGCGTCATCCTAGCGCTGCCACCCGCAGTTTCCGGTAACGCGCCAGCGCCCACAGCGGGAAATACTTCTGATAACCGTGATATTTCAGATAGAACACGCGTGGGAAGCCCGGCGCCGTAAACGTATCGTCGCGCCACAACCCGTCGGCGCATTGCGCATCCAGCAGATAGCGGGCCGCCCGATCCAGTGCCGGCGAGTCTGCCTCGCCCGCGGCCATCAGCGCCAGCATCGCCCACGCCGTCTGAAATGAGGTGCTCTCCACTGCATCGCGAACCGCCGGCCGGTCACCGAGATAGCTGTCGTTGCCCTCTCCCCAGCCGCCGTCGGACTGCTGTGTCTCTTGCAGCCAGATCACGGCCCGCCGTACCGCGGGATCGTCCCGCGCTACGCCCACCTGCTCCAGCGCTGCCAGCACCGACCAGGTGCCGTAAATGTAATTGGTGCCCCAGCGCCCGTACCAGCTCCCGTCGGCTTCCTGTTGCGCGCGCAGGTACGCGATGCAGCGATCCAGGGCCTGCTGACAATGCGGATCGCTGGCGGCGAAACGGTCCAACGCGATCGCGCAGCGTGCGCTCACGTCCGCGGTCGGCGGGTCCAGCAGCGCGCCGTGATCCGCGAACGGTATCGCGTTCAGGTATTCGCGCGTGTTATCGACATCGAAGGCCGCGAATCCGCCATTGCGCGACTGCATGATACGGATCCACTCGGCCGCGCGGCGTGCCGACTCGTGGTTGCGGAGATCGTCTGACTGCATCATCGCCCAGGCCACCGCGCTCGTATCGTCGGTGTCGGGATAATGGCTGTTGCTGAACTGAAACGGCCAGCCACCGCCCGCGGCAAAGGGGCGATCGCGCCGCCAGTCGCCGGGTTCGTCGCGCAACTGGCGGTGGCGCAGCCACGACAGACCACGCTCCGCCGCTTGCGTCTCGCCGGCTTCCTGCATGGCCAGACAGGCGAGCGCCGTATCCCACACGGGCGACATGCAGGGCTGACAGTACGCGCTGTCGCCGTCCACCACCAACAGATCATCAAGCGCCCGACGCGCATCCTGGCGGTAAGGGTGCGTCGCGGAATAGCCGCGCAGGGCCAGCGCTTCGTAAGAGTTGACCATGGCCGGAAAGATTGCGCCCAGGCCCCCGCGACCGTTGCGGCGCTCGATAATCCAGTCTTCGGCGCGCTGTAGCGCACGGTTGCGTATCCAACGGGGCACGAACGGCTCCAGCCAGCGCCCGGTCCGATCCAGCAACAGAAACAGCCGCTTGAGCACTGACGGCGCCGGGAAATAATCGGTGACGTTTTCCGGCGGCACGTCGAACAGCTCGCTCAAACCCACAGCTTGGGGATTCCGGGCCTGCGCGCGCAGGCTGCACAGGATCAGCAACGGCACCATGACGGTGCGCGACCAGTACGATACCTTGTCGATATGAAACGGAAACCAGCGCGGCAGCAGGATGATTTCCACCGGCATGAACGGCACCGCGCGCCACGGCACCTGGCCGAACAGCGCCAGCGCGATGCGCGTGAAAACGTTCGCGCGGGCAGCACCCCCACGCGCCAGAATAGCTCGCCGCGCCGCCGCCATATGTGGCGCTTCGCAGTCGTCGCCGGCAAGCTTCAGCGCGTAATACGCCTTGACCGAACAGCTCAGATCGAAATCCCCACCCTCGTAAAGCGGCCAGCCGTGATGCAACGCCTGATCAAGTCCCGCCTGGTCTTCCATAGACTGGTGCGCACGGATGAATACCGCGAGCTTCGCCTGCAGCGCGGTATCGACTTCGCCCATGAAGTGCATCATGAGAATATATTCGGCGGGAATCGTGCAGTCGGCTTCCAGCTCGTACGACCAGTGCCCCGCGCGCTGTTGCGACACCACCAGCGCGCTGACCGCGCGCTCAACCGCCGAGTTCAGCAGGTCGCTTTCACTCAGCCGCCACCTTGCGCGCGCCACCCGATCCAGCATCATCAACCCCCCGCACTCCGCAGATCGCGCCCCGCGACATTGACCATACCCCGGATCAGCCGGTCGCGCTTAAGACTCATGCGCGCGATGAGGATGGTCGCCTTGACACTGCGCCGCGAGATCTTGACTTCACGCCCGGTACTGAAATCCGGGTGGCGCGCGAGCTTGCGCAAGGTCAGTACGGCAAAACCGATCGCCCACAGACAGAACGAGCGAATGCCTCGTTCGTGCCGGGGAATCAGCAAGGTATAGGTTACCGCGTCGTCCAGATGCGACTGCGCGATGGCGATCAGCCGCTCAAGGCCGGCGCCGAACTCGGCCCGATAAGCGCCGGGAGCGAGCTTGTGCAGGTCGAATCCAGCCTCCTCGAACACACTGCGCGGCAGCCAGCAGGCGCCGCGCTGCTGATCGTCCCAGATGTCTTTGAGGATATTCGTCATTTGCAATCCCTGCCCGAACGATACCGCCAGCGGCATCAGGGTGTGCCGATGGCGCGCGATGTCCGGCGAATATTCGCAGAACAGCTCGGTCAGGCTTTCGCCCACAATGCCGGCGACGTGGTAGCAGTAGCGCGCGAGCTGGTCGAGGTCCTCGAGTCCGCGCGGATTCTTGACGTGCTGGAATTCCACCATCCCGCTCGCCATCACACGCACACACCGGGCCAGGGATCTTAGCTGTGACGGGCTGAAGCTGAACGTAATCGCTATCACCGAAGGCGTGCGCCCTATCAACTCCTGCTCCGCGGGAAGCGTGTGTGCGGAAAGCCGGGCGGCGAGCGTTGCGGAAAACGCCCGCGCGCCGTTGCCGGTTTCCACGACGTCTACGAATTGCGCGCACAAAGCCGCCTGCTCATCCACGCCAAGCGCGGGTTCATCTTCGATGGTGTCGACGATGCGACACAGCAGATAAAGGTTGGATATGACGTCCCGGAGCTGGATAGGCAACTGCGGGATGGTCAGTGCGAACGTGCGCGACACGCCCAGCAGCAAATGGCTCTGCAGGGTTCGTTCGGCATCCGACAGACACCGGACTTCGGCTGCGCGCGGATTCCGCCTGGCGCTAGTGGCCCGCGGACCGGACTCGGCGGCATGCGCGGATTCAGTCATTGTCCGGCCGCCGAGTGTCGCATAAATGCCGCATAAGCGCCGTCATCGCTAGCGTCGGGCACTGGCTTCGGACCGGAAAAGTACACTTGTACATGCCTCGAAATTCAATCTAAGTAATATCCGCAACTTGGGTTTTTTCCAGGGTGCGGGTATCGTAACAACAAGTTTGCGCCGGTTAAACTTCTATGTTACATGTTTACGACAAATGGAATTCCCGTTTTATCGTGTTGCGTCGCCGACGTGGGGCAATACGAGAAATTGACCAGATGTTAACCACGCAATTTTAACTACCAGATTTTTAACCACAATCATCGAATCGTTATGGGTGTGCCCTTAAGACAACAGTATCGAGTCGCCCGCTACCTGCTCGCGCAGCGTTTGCAACGAAAAGAGCGCTACCCGCTGGTGCTCATGCTGGAACCCCTGTTCCGCTGCAATCTGGCCTGTGCGGGCTGTGGCAAGATCGACTATCCCGAAGACATTCTCAACCGGCGTTTGAGTGTAGCCGAATCCTTGAGCGCAGTGGATGAATGCGGCGCGCCCATGGTCTCGATCGCGGGTGGCGAGCCGCTGGTGCACAAGGAAATGCCCGAAATCGTGGCGGGAATCGTCGCGCGCAAGAAATTCGTTTATCTGTGCACCAACGCGCTCCTGCTGGAAAAGCGACTCGACGATTACCGGCCGTCGCCATATCTCACGATGTCGATTCACCTGGACGGCAACCGCGAACGGCACGATGCCTCCGTGTGCCGCGACGGCGTGTTCGACAAGGCCACGCAGGCCATCCGCCTCGCGCTGGAAAAGGGTTTCCGGGTGACGGTGAACTGCACTTTGTTCCAGGGCGAATCCGCACACGAAGTGGCGGAATTTTTCGATTACGCAACCGCGCTTGGCGTGGAAGGCATCACCGTGTCGCCCGGTTTCAGCTACGAGCACGCACCGCAGCAGCAGGTGTTCCTGCAGCGCACCGGCGCCAAGCAACTGTTCCGCGACATTTTCAAGCTCGGCAAAAAACGCCGCTGGGCATTCAACCATTCCAGCCTGTTTCTCGACTTTCTGGCCGGCAATCAGACGTATCACTGCACGCCGTGGGGCAACCCCACGCGCAACGTGTTTGGCTGGCAACGACCGTGCTATCTGCTGGTGGACGAGGGCTACGCGCCGACTTTCAATGCGCTCATGGAAGAGACGGACTGGGATCGTTACGGCACCGGGCGCAATCCCAAATGCGCGAATTGCATGGCGCACTGCGGGTACGAGCCGACCGCGGTGAGCGATACCTTCACGCACCCGTTGCGCGCACTGCAAACATTCATGTTCGGACCCCGCACCGAAGGCGCGATGGCGCCGGAATTGCCGGTGGGCTACGCCGAGAGCAACGTCGCGGACGGCATACGCATTCCGATCGAGGAGATCGGCAGCCGGCACAGCGCCCGCTAGCGGGCTGGCGGATACAGCGCCTCTGTACGGGCGCGGCGTGCGCTCAGCCGCGACCGGCGCCATCGTCGTAAACCGTCGTGAGTTGTGGATAGCCTGATCAATAGCGCCGGATTTTGCCTGACGGTCGGTGCGCTGCTGTTGTGGCTCGCGGTAATGCTCGCGCCCTGGCGTCCGTGGAGCACGCGCGAGCAGCTGACGGCGACTCCCTCGCCACCGGACTCCGACCTGCACGATGTCACGGTCATCATCCACGCCCGCAACGAGGCCTCACATATCGCTGAGACCCTGCGCGCCCTGGCGCGGCAGGGACACGGATTGCAGGTGATAGTCATCGACGATCAATCCACGGACGCCACGGAGTTTGAGGCACGCGCCGTGACTGCGCTGACACCGATGTGTCTGCGCGGCGAGCCATTGCCCACGGGCTGGACCGGCAAGCTGTGGGCACTTGAACAGGGCCGGCGACTTGCCCGCACTCCGCTGACCCTGGCCTTGGACGCCGACATCGTACTGGCGCCGGATATTATCGCTACGGCGCGCGACAAGCTCAGCCGCGAACGTCTCGATATGCTCTCGCTGGTGGCAGCGCCGCGCATGCAAAGTGCGCTGGAAAAACTGGCTATGCCGGCGTTCGTTTACTTTTTCAAACTGCTTTATCCGTTCGGTCTCAGCAATTCCCGACATTCGAGGATCGCCGCCGCGGCCGGCGGATTCGTACTGGTACGGACTTCGATGCTCGATGAGATTGACGCTTTTGCCTCCCTTAAAGGCGAGCTTATCGATGACTGCGCACTGGCGATGAAGGTCAAGCGCGCGGGCGGCAACATCTGGCTGGGACTCAGCCATGCGGTGATAAGTCAGCGGCGCAATCAGCAACTCGCCGACCTGTGGCGCATGGTGTCGCGCACCGCGTTTACCCAGTTGCGGTATTCGGGTGTCGCGCTCTGTGTCTGCACTGTAACGATGTTCATCGCCTTCGTGAGCCCGTTGCTGGCGATGAGCAGCGCGCACGCAGCGACTCGTGTTGTCTCAATCGCGGCGCTGGCCATGATGATGCTCAGTTATCTTCCCACTCTGTTGTACTATCGGCGCTCACCCGCCTGGGTGCTGAGCCTGCCGCTCGCCGCCCTGCTCTATCTTGCCATGACCTGGGGCTCCGCCATCGGCTACTGGCGCGGTCGGCGCGCCAGCTGGAAGGGGCGCGTATACCGCGCAGAAACCTTATGAATGAAAGAAACCCTATGATTAGCGATCGCAACACAGGCGTGTTATGGAATTCGCTGATCGTGACGCTTATTTTTGCGCTGACCGCGCCCTGCGTCACGGCCGAGACCACGGCAGAGAGCGAGTCTACGCCGACGGCAGTCGTGGAGGCCTTTCAGAACGAACTGATAGCGGTAATGAAAGCAGCCCCAGAACTCGGCTACCACGGTCGTTACGCGCGCCTGGCGCCGGCGGTGCGCCGCAGCCACGACATCGCCACGATCTCGCGCATCTCGGTAGGCAGCTACTGGGACGGACTCGATCGCGCACAACAGGCGAGGCTTGTCGAAACCTTCGGCGATCTCAGCATTTCGACGTATGCGGAACGCTTCGATGGATATTCGGGCGAGCGCTTCGATACCCAGTCCAGCGGCGACCTGAGCGCCGAGGTAGCAGGCGTGCGCAGCCTGCTTATGAAGGCGGATGGCGGCGAAATCCAATTTGACTATGTATTGCACAAAGACGATCGCGGCTGGCGTATCGTTAATATCGTGGTCGACGGGGTGAGCGATCTCGCACTCAAACGCGCGGAATACGCGGAAATCCTGAGCCGCGACGGCTTCCACGCACTGATCGCGGCGCTTAAAGAAAAGATTGCCGCCAACGCGCAGTAAAAAAGGGCGCAATGGCTTGAGACCCTCGCATGTTGGGCATTCCTTATAGTTCGCTGACCACCAGCAGCGTCGGTTCGACGATGCTCTTTTCGGCTGGCCGGTCACCCCGCGCTCTATGCGGCTCGGGATAAGAGTCCACGCCTGATTCGTGCCGCGGACGTGCCGGGGAGGCTACTACACTTTTCTCAACATTCCAGCTCGAATTCGTACTCCGGTTTAAGCGCGGCGCAACCGTCATGTGCGCGTTTCAACCGCACACGCCTCCGTCGCGGCCTCCCTTACCGCACCCTCGCCCGCCGCGTTTATCGCCCACCCCCGGTTGTCATTCACCAATGGGCACGCCACGCGGAACGTGCACGCAACAAGCCGCCCGTCGCGCGGTGCGTGCCGCTCGTCTTGGCGCGCTCGCCCGGCCGTGGCTGTTCGTCTACCTTGATTGACCGTTCAGCCCGATTTTGCGCGTTCACATCAGAGATTGGATCGCTCGCCTATGTCGGCTTGTGGATACGCGGGAACGGCGGCACGAACAGAAGTTTGTGAAATCCCGGAGGACACCGACAATGACCGGCTCTTACGACATTTGGCTCGTCATTTTGTCTGTCGTGGTGGCGAGCCTTGCCTCCTACGTCGCGGTCGACCTGGTTTCGCGTGTCGTTGCGTCAACCGCGCGCAAGAGCAAATGGTTCTGGCTGGTCGGCGGCTCGCTCTCAATGGGAATGGGCATTTGGTGCATGCGCTTCATCGGCACGCTGACTTATCGACTGCCGATCCAATGTCGTACGACATCCCCATAACCCTGATTTCGCTGTCAATCGCGGTGGGTTCGCGCTGTTTATGGTCAGGTGGCGCCATGACGTCCCGCAACTCAGTTGGCGCCGGATGTCTGATGGCTCCGGCATCGTAGCGATGCACTACACCGGCATGGCGTGAATGCACATGTTCCCACCGATTCGCTACGCTCCGTTGCTGTTTGCGCTCTCCCTCGTCATCGCGATCGCCGTGGCGGTCGCTGCGTTATGGATCGCGCTGCAACTGCTCGCGGAGTCGCTCTTCACCGCGATCTGGAAGCGTTTTGGCGCGGCGCTGGTGATGGGCGGCGCGATCTGCGGCATGCATTACACAGGCATGGCCGAGACCTGGGCCGATCGTCTCGCACAGTACTTGGAACTAGGCCAGTTGGCCTCGGAGGTCAACGCGCCGGGCAACGATGTCTTCGACTCGCACGACGTGGAGCCGAATCCGCACGCATGCGGGCCGCGATGCGCGCCTTCAACCTGCATCTTGACCAGGTGCGCGCCGAGCATGTCGGATTCCCCATCAAAAGAAGGCAGTAGATGAAACACCTAAAAATTTGGCAGAAGCTGGCCTTGATGGCGATCGTCTTTTTAGTCTGGTTTGCGGCGGTGACCTACAAGATGGTTTCCTCCATCAACACATTGGGAGTTGAATTCGCACGTCAGGAGATGCGCGGTGTGGACTATTACATTCCGCTGCTGGCACTGCTGAAAGACCTGCAGCAGCACCGTAGCATGGCCAATGCCTGGTTGAGCGGCGACGCGGCTTTCAGGGACAACCTCGCCACCAAAGACGCCGACATCGAGAACGACATCGCGAAAGTGGACGCAGTGGACCAGCAGCTGGATAGCGCCCTGCACACGAGTAAGGAATGGACTGCCTTGCGCGCTGCCTGCAGCGAACTTGTGAGCAAGACGCCCGGCCTCTCTGCGGACGACAGTTTCCAGCAGCATACCAGCGTGATTGGCAAAACCATCGCCTTGATCACCCACGTCGGTGACGCCTCTAATCTGACGCTCGATCCCGACATTGACAGCTACTACCTGATGAATGTGCTCATTTTTCAAGGGCCGGAGGTAAGCGAATTATTGGCCCAGGCCAGCGGTCTTGGCATTGGCATGACGGCGGCCAAGGGCGGGACCGCTGAGGAGTTCGAAAGACTGGACCGCCTGTCCGTCCTGGTGGACTTTCTGCAGAACAACGTTAAGGACTCGCTAAGCAGGGCACTGGCGTTTAATGCAGCGCTCAAGCCGCAGTTGGAAGCGCACATAAATGCCACCGAGAGCGCGGTGCGGCAAGCCGCGGGCGATATCAGACGGCTGGCTGCTAGCAAGAAGGTAGATGACTACGCTGTGGACTATTACGGGCCCATTACCCGCAGCGTCCATTCGATCTATGAAATCGAGAATCATGTCACGGGCACCTTGATTGAATTGCTAAACAAACGCATCGAGAAATTCCAGCATGAGGTGCGCTATATCCTGGCGTGGGCGGCTCTTGGCCTGCTGATGGTTTCACTTATTAGTCTTTTCATCATGCGCGATATCACGGTTCCTCTCGGCAAGCTGCTTGCTTTCCGCCAACCAGATCGCGACCGGCGACCTGAACGTGCAAGCCAAGTCCGAGGCGCGCAAGGATGAGACGGAATGCTGAGCCGGGCATTCGCCAATATGGCCGGGAGCTTGTCAACGCTTGCCCAGGACAAGTTGCGCGAGTCGGAAGTTCGCTTCCGCTCCGTCGTGCAGACCGCGTCGGATGCCATCGTGCTGGCCGGCAAAGGCGGCAACATCATCTCGTGGAACCGGGGCGCGCACGAGATTTTCGGCTACGGGGAAGACGAAGTGCTGGGTCAATCCGTCAGTCTAATCATTCCCGAACGTCTCCAGGGGGCGCATACGGCTGGTATGGCCCGCGTCAGCGCCGGCGGCAACGCGCATCTGATCGGCAAGGACTTGGAGCTGGTCGGGCGCCGTCGGGACGGAAGTGAGTTCCCTGTCCAGCTTACGCTCAACATGTGGCGCGTCGGGAGCGAAACGTATTACTCGGGAACCATGCGCGACATCACCATGCGCAAACACGCCGAAGAGCAGATGCGCGCATCGCTGGCGGAGAAAGAGATACTCCTGAAGGAGATTCACCACCGGGTCAAGAACAACATGCAGGTAATCTCATCGATGCTGAACCTGCAGATGGGGCGTATCCAGGAGCCGCGCACGCGCGAGATGTTCCGTGACGCGCAGAACCGCATCAAGAGCATGGCCCTGATTCACGAACGGCTTTATCAGCAGCACACCCTGGCGCGGGTGGAATTCGCCGCTTACCTGCGCCAGTTGGTGGGTCATTTGCTGCGATCCTACCGCACCAGCGCGGTGACGCTGAAGTTCGAGGCTGACGAGGTCTCGCTCGACATCGACACCGCCGTGCCCTGCGGCCTGATCGTCAACGAGCTGGTCGCCAACGCCCTCAAGCACGCGTTCGCCGACGGCCGTACCGGCGTATTAACCGTTATCTTACGCGCGAGTGAGGCAGGCAGCGAAGTCGGTCGCGCGCGGCTGATCGTCGCCGACGACGGTCCCGGCATTGCGGCGGGATTTGATCTGCGCAAGGCCACGTCGCTGGGCCTGCAACTGGTGGCCGATCTCACTGAGCAGATCGGCGGCGTAATTGAATCGAGCAACGATCATGGCGCGCGCTGGACACTCAGCTTTCCCGCCTCACGTCCCCAGCGGGCGCCAGCGGCCAATACGAGCACCCTTCCGGACGCGGCGTAAGGATCAGACACGGAGGGAGACAGCATGACTCAATCAGCGCAAGTCACCAGGCGGCGCAGCCTACGCGCATCTTGGTGGTCGAGGACGAACGCATCGTGGCGCGCGATATTCAGGCCGCGCTGCGGCAACTGGGCTATGAAGTGCCCGCCACCGCGGCCTCCGGCGACGACGCCCTGCGCCTGGTGGAGGAGATTCGTCCGCACCTGATCATGATGGATATCAACATCCAGGGCGATAAGGACGGCGTGCAGACGGCAATGCTGGTGCGCGAGCGGTTCGACGTGCCGGTGGTTTTCTTAACCGCCAATTCCGATGACGCTACCTTGCACCGCGCCAAGCAGGCGCAGCCTTATGGCTTTCTGCTCAAGCCGTTCGAAGAGCGTGAACTGCGCGCAGTGATTGAGACCGCGCTCTACAAACCCCGTGTGGAGGCACGCCTGCGCGAGAGTGAAGCGCGCCTGCACGCGATCTTGCGCTCCATCGGTGACGGCGTGATCGCCGCCGACCGCCAGGGAAAGGTCGTGTTTCTCAACCCCGTGGCCGAGGCCTTGACCGGGTGGACTCAATCCGAGGCGCTGGGCGTGGCGCTCAACGAGGTTTTCTTTTCGTTCAGCGCGACGCAGGGAGCCGCGGAAAATACGCTTGCGCGACTTATGCGCGAGGAAACGTCAGGAGGCTTGCTCAGTCACGCCTGGCTGATGTCGCGCGCGGGTGGCCGCACGCCCATCGAACACACGATCTCTTCCATTACGGGGCGCGCCGGCGGGTGTCGTGGTGGCTTTTCGCAACGTAACCGAACGCAAGGCTTTCGAGGAGCGCCTCACACACCAGGCCTTCCACGATCCACTCACGCGCCTGCCGAATCGCGCCCTGATGCACAACCGGCTGCGGCACGCCCTGGCCAAAGCGCCGCGCAGCCACTCGCAGATCAGCGTGCTGTTTCTGTACATGGACAACTTTAAGCTCGTGAACGACTCGCTGGGTCACGCGGCCGGTGATCAATTACTGCAGCAGGTCGCCGAACGCCTGCGCCGAGCGTTGCGCGAAGGCGATACGGTGGCGCGCTTCGGTGGCGACGAATTCACGATCCTGCTCGACGCGCTTGACAATCCCGCGTACGCACTCAACGTCGCGGCACGGATCATCGCGGCATTGCAGGAGCCCTTTCTAATTGAAGGACAGACGATTTACACCTCGCCCAGCATTGGCATCGCCTTCAGCCGTGAGGGCGAGCAGTTGGCGGACGAGCTGCTGCGCCAAGCGGACGCCGCGATGTTCGAAGCGAAGAAGAAGGGTCGGGCGTGCTTTGAGGTGTTCCGCGAGGGCTTAAGCGATCAGATGCTGCGTTGTCTGCAGCTCGGCAACGATCTGCGCGTGGGGATCGCGCGTGGCGAACTGGTGCTGCATTACCAGCCCAAGATCGAGTTGGACCACCGGACGCATCTACGGTGTGGAGGCGCTGGTGCGGTCGAATCATCCCACCCGCGGGATGATTCAGCCGAACGAGTTCATTCCAATTGCCGAGCAGATGGGGCTGATAAGCCAACTGGGTCGCTGGGTGCTGCGCGTGGCCTGCCAGCAGGGACGACGCTGGCAGGATGCCGGCATTGATAAGGGGCCGCTGTTCGCGGACAGGAATGTTTCATCACGGTCGCCTCTCTCCAGCGACGAAACAGGCACATCGGCGGAGCGCGCGCACGCTTACGCACTGCGCATGAACGTGAACGTGGCCGCGGGGCAGCTTAAAAAGCAGGGCGATTTTGTGCGGGAAGTCGCCCAGATCTTGCGGGAAACCGGCCTGCAGCCGCATCGGCTGGTGCTGGAAATCACCGAGAGCGTGGCGATGGACGAAGCCGAACAAACAATCGAGACCTTGCGTGAACTCAAAACGCTGGGCGTGCAGCTGGCGATCGACGACTTTGGCACCGGCTATTCGAGTCTTTCCTATCTCCGATCGTTTCCCCTGGACATCCTCAAGATCGACCGCCGGTTCGTGACCGGACTCAAGGAAACACCCGGCGACAAGGTCATCGTCGAATCAATGATCGACCTGGCGCACGCCTTAATCTGACCGTGGTGGCCGAGGGCACGGAAACGGCGCTCGAAGTCGAGTCGCTACGCGCCATGGGCTGCGACCTGGCGCAGGGTTTTTATTTCGCGAAGCCCATGCAGCGCACTGGCCGCCTATCTCGGCATCACAAACGAATGCGCGGATCAGCGACAGACAACGGGCTGAAAAAAAATGGGTGGGTACGCTGCGCTTTATCCACCCTACGATCTTCGAACTCAAAGGTGCTTCAACGGGTCATTCAATCGCGCCGGCCCTTGCCCAGGATGGTGTGTCACCGCCGTGCCGACCGGTGTCCCGTTAAGCGCCGCAGCGAACAAATCGTAATCGTGCGCCGCGAGGATGCGGCACATACAGCGCTTATCGTTCAACAACTCCGCCAGGCGCGAGTCCACCACGCCGCGGCGCGCAAGCTCTTGCGAATTGACCTTGATTGCATCGATTCGTATCGACTTGACCAGCAGCAAATGGCTCGCTCGCAGCCGCGCTGCCAGCCAGGCGGCCAGCGAGTCCGACGTCAGCGACCAGTCGCAGCGCATTCCGCGCATGGTCGTACCCGGCGGTATCCATACCGGCACCTGTCGCGCCCGCCACGCGCGCCTTATCGCATCCTCATCGGCCGCGACTACGAGGCCGGGTTGCAGGTCGCTTAGCATCATCCCGTACTGCGCCATCCCCAGCATCGCCATGCGATGCGCGGCGGCGTCGCCAAACCGCCAGCGTCCCTGCGCTGCGCGCACCTGATCCGCAAACGGACCGCCGCCCGGCACCACCGCGATGCGCCCGGCGCCATGCTCCGCGAGCGCCGCCAGCCAGTGGGGCAAGAACTCGCCCGCGAACAAACTGCCGCCGAGCTTCACCACCCATTTGTTCAGGTTCATGTGTTTAGAGATGAGTCACCGCTTGCTGCCTGGGCTGAAACAGCGCGCGCATCGCCGCCGCCTTGTCGAAAGTCTCCTGATATTCGGCTGCGAGCTCCGAATCTGCCACGATGCCCCCACCGGCCCAGAAGCGGGTCACGCCATGGCTGTTTACCAGGGTGCGGATGGCGATGTTGCTGTCCATAGCCCCGTCGAAGCCAACATAGCCGATCGCGCCGCAATATACACCGCGACGATGCGGCTCCAGCTCCTCGATGATCTCCATCGCGCGCAGCTTGGGTGCGCCGGTGATGGAGCCGCCGGGGAAACAGCCGCGCAGCAGATGCAGCGCATCGCGCGCCGGCGCCAGTTTGCCCGTCACGGTGCTGACCAGATGATGCACGGTCGCGAAGCTTTCCAGGCTGAACAGCGCCGGCACCGCCACGCTGCCCCACGCGCAGTTCTTGCCGATGTCGTTGCGCAGCAAATCCACGATCATGAGATTTTCGGCGCGGTCCTTGGCGCTGTTCAGGAGTTCCTCGGCGGCGGCGCGATCACGCGCCTTATCCGGGCTGCGCGCGCGGGTGCCCTTGATGGGACGCGTCTGCACGCATCCTTCGCGCACTTCCAGGAATCGCTCCGGCGAGGCGCTCAGGATTTGCGCGAAGGGCGTGTTCAGGTACGCGCTGTAAGGCGCGGGATTGATGCGTCGCAGGCGCCGGTATGCGAGCCAGGGATCGCCGTGCGTGGGCGCGGCAAAACGCTGCGCGAGATTGACCTGATAACAGTCGCCGGCGCGGATATATTGTTTGATGCGCTTGAACGCCGCCGTGTAGAACACCTCGTCCATATTCGACTTCAGGACACCAGCGGCTTGAAACGGCTCGCGCTGAAGCGCCGGCCGCGGCGCGCGAAACTGAGTCACGAGCCGGTCCCAATGACGGAATGTGTCGTCATCGCGGCCGTGCCCCACCAACCAGCTGCGTGCGACCTGATGATCGACCACCAGGGCCCAGTCGTAGATACCGATCGCCATTTCGGGCAATTGCTCGGCGTCCGCGGCGAGACTGGGCAGGCGTTCGAGCCTGCGGCCGAGATCGTAGCCGAAGTAACCGATGGCGCCGCCGCAAAACGGCAGGCCGACGGAGGCCGCCGCGCGCGGACCCAGACACTCGCGGAGAATCTCGAACGGGTCATCGGGCAGGAGCTTTGATCCGTGCGCGCCACGTAACTCGCTCATCGCGCCGCGAGTATACACGGTGATCATCGGATTGGCGCTGATGATGTCGTAGCGGCCCTGGCGGGTGTGGGGATGACCGCTGTCCAGAAACACGGCCCACGGCAAATCGGCGACGCATTCGAACAACCGGTCGCTGTGCGGAAAATACGGTAACTCGGTGACGCGCGCTTCACTCATGACCGCTTAGACACGCAAACGCCCCATTGTCACAACGCGGGGTCACAGCGCCCTGCAAACGGTAACGGCGGCTATTCGGCGCCCGCCCCGACGCGATGGTATGACTTCCCCTGCCCTCCGGCGAACTCGTTACTCGCCAGCAGCGCGATCGCCACGGCAGGCGCGCAGTCGGCGATCGCCGCACCCCCCGCCAGTGGCTCGGGGGGAAAGAACGTGCCGAAATCGACGAACGGACGCTGCAGTCGTATGGCGAGCGCGCGCACCAGAAAGCGTCCGATGCCGGCGCCGACCAGTGGCGCGCTAACCCCGAACACGCCGCGCGAGAGATGTGTCTCGCAAGCGGTGCGCAGACGCATGAGCTGGCATTCGGCGATGTATTCGGCCACCCTGACCCAGTCATCGTTATCGGCGGCATCCTGCTCTGTCGCCAAACCCATATCGACGCCCAGCATGCGCGCCAGGCGTCGCGCGCTGGCGGCTTCGGTCTTGTCGCCGCCGTCCGCACTGGGCAGCATGTCCGCATAGGCCGGCAGGTCACCGGTCAGGCGATAGACATCCGCCGTCGTGGCGAACTGCTCGGCCATCAGGCCGGTCCATCTGCCTGCGCTCGCCGCGCGGTCGGTAATTGCCATCACCGGCGTCCTGATTACGCCGGTATAAATCAGTTCGTCCTGCGTCAGGCGCGCGTGATCGGTAAACCCGCACGCATTTACCTCGCCGTGGCTGAAGCTCAGCATGTCGGTGGTGGTGCTGCCGACATCGATATATAGGCCTTCCGACATCCGGTTCGCGACCAGCGTGGCGGCCGCCAGCCAGTTCGCTGACGCCACTTGCTCGGCCTGCGCGGCCACGGCCTCAGCCGACACGAAGCCGTTGCGGCCGGCATACACCAGCAGCGGCGTCTCGCCGAACTGCTGCACCATCACACCAAGCAACTCTCTCACACCGTGTGTGCGATCGGGAAAGATGTCCACCAGCTCGCCGGTCATGGTTACCGCGTGCGACGCGCGGTCGATCTGCATATCCTCCAGCATGCTGCGCAAGGTAATGCGCAGCTGCGGCAGGCCGCGCCATAACGGACATGGCCGCTGGATGACTTGCTGCACCGCGCCGTTGACGTTGACGCTGGCCGCCTTGACGTGGGCGCCACCGAGATCCCAGCCCACTACCGGGTCAAGCAACATGACCCGCCTCCAGCGAAACGTCGATGGCGGCCGGGGCGCGCGTGCGCACCGACGCCAGTTCGCCGCCGCCGATCAGGTCCAGCACCAGCGCGGCTGGATTCTCGCCCAGCGAATCCTTGAGGCCCAGATAGGACGTGGTGACCCGCGGGTTGATTTCGAGCAACAGCGGGCCGTGCTCGCTGACGATGAAGTCAACGCCGACCAGCCCCCACAAGCCAGGCATCGCGGCGGCGACACCACGCGCCAGCCGCGCGTAACCCGCGCGCCCATCCGTCAGACCGTTGACGACGCAACCCAGCAGATGAAATTCGTCGTTGGAGACCACCACGCGCTGACGATTGCAGCTCAGCAGCCGCGCTTCGCCATCGCGGCACAACAGACACAGGCTGCCCGACACACCCTCGATGAAAGGTTGCGCCACGTACACCTCACCGTTGGACTCTTTGGCGGCCATGCGTGCGAGTTCCTGTTCGTCGCGGCAGATGCGCGCGCCCAGACAACCCACGCCGTCGTCGGGCTTGACGACCCAGCAGCTCGCGTGATCACGGGGGCACTCGGACAGGGCGTAAGTCGGCACCATCGGCAGGCCGTGCTGCGTAAGCCGTACCGCGGTGCGCAGCTTGCTCGCGGCCACACGTACCGCGTCCGGACGGCTGTTGAGCAACAGCTTGCCCGCGTTGATCACCTTGCGGCTGGAGCGTTCCAGCCTATCACCGGT
This sequence comes from Gammaproteobacteria bacterium, assembly GCA_013696315.1. Lineage (NCBI taxonomy): Bacteria > Pseudomonadati > Pseudomonadota > Gammaproteobacteria > Gammaproteobacteria bacterium. The sequence continues at coordinate 40,235 of JACCYU010000160.1, forward strand.
TTCGGGCGCGACCGGCCACACCGCATCGGCCTCCCCCAGCAGTTCCTGCCAGCCGCGTCGGAAATCGTCTTCGTTATGCACGTAATGCACATCGGCGCCCCAGTCCGGCTCGTCGAGACGCGCATCGCGCAATGTGGTTAAATGCAGATCGGGAATTTCAGCCAGGTCATTGATCAACGCACGCAACATCATGTCGCCCTCGTACGTCAGCGAGGCGGGCACGGTTTCAGCCAGCATGCCGCCGCCTGTTACATACTCGAACACAAAAATTCGCACGTTTACCTCTTGCAAATCATACCGGTTATCGACCTGATGGATGGCCGTGTCGTGCATGCGCGCGGCGGCGAACGCTCGCGCTATCGCCCGGTGCGCTCTGTACTATGCGGCTCCAGCGGACCATCAAACAGTAAACCAT
>JACCYU010000161.1 GCA_013696315.1 Gammaproteobacteria bacterium
GTGCTGGGCGGCGGCCCCAATCGCATCGGGCAGGGCATCGAGTTCGATTACTGCTGCGTGCACGCAGTACTCGCGCTGCGCGAAGATGGTTACGAGACCATCATGGTCAACTGCAATCCAGAAACGGTCTCGACCGATTACGACACTTCCGATCGCCTTTACTTCGAGTCGCTGACCCTGGAGGACGTGCTGGAGATCGTGCGGGTCGAGAAACCGAAAGGTGTGATCGTACAGTACGGCGGTCAGACGCCGCTCAAACTCGCGCGTGACCTGGAGGCGGCCGGCGTGCCTATCATTGGCACCTCGCCGGATTCGATCGATCTGGCCGAGGATCGCGAGCGCTTTCAGGGCATGATCAATAAACTCAAGCTGCGTCAGCCGCCGAACCGCACCGCCCGCGATGAAAAAGGCGCCCTGCGGCTGGCCGAGGAGATTGGCTATCCGGTGGTGGTGCGACCATCTTACGTGCTGGGCGGGCGCGCGATGGAGATTGTGTACGATGAAACTGAACTGCGCCGCTACATGCGCGACGCGGTGTCTGTGTCCAACGATGCGCCGGTGCTGCTGGACCGGTTTCTGGATGACGCCATCGAGGTGGATATCGACGCGGTGTGTGATGGCACGGGCGACGACAAGGACATATATATCGGCGGCGTCATGCAGCACATCGAGCAGGCGGGTGTCCATTCCGGGGATTCGGCGTGTTCTTTGCCGCCGTATTCACTGAGCGCGGATCTCCAGCGCCAGTTGCGCGAGCAGGTCAGGGCCATGGCGCGCGAACTGAAAGTTGTCGGTCTTATGAACACGCAATTCGCGATTCAGGGCGATAATATATTCATTATCGAAGTCAACCCGCGCGCGTCGCGCACCGTGCCTTTTGTCTCCAAGGCCATTGGGCTGCCGCTGGCGAAAATCGGCGCGCGCTGCATGGCTGGCAGATCGCTGAAGTCGCAAGATGTGGGTGAGGAATTCGACCCTGAATACTTTTCGATAAAAGAGGCTGTGTTCCCGTTCATCAAGTTCCAGGGTGTGGATCCGATTCTCGGGCCTGAAATGAAGTCCACCGGCGAGGTGATGGGCGTGGGTCGCTCTTTCGGCGAGGCATTCGCGAAGTCGCAGATCGCCGCCGGCGTCGATCTGCCCGACATGGGAATGGCGTTTATCAGCGTGCGGGACGAAGACAAGCAGGGAGTGGTTGATATCGCGCGCGAACTGATCGATATTGGTTTTATCATCGTCGCCACCCGCGGCACGGCCAAGGTGCTGGAAGAAGCCAAAGTGAGCTGCGCGACCGTGAACAAGGTGACCGAGGGGCGCCCGCATATCGTCGATTTCATCAAGAACGCGCAGGTGAATCTGATTATCAACACCACCAAGGGCCGGCAGGCTATTGCGGATTCGTTCACCATCCGACGCGAGGCCTTGCAGCGCAAGGTGACGTATACGACCACGCTTGCCGGCGGGCTGGCGACGGTCCAGGCGTTGCGTCACAAGAGTATGGAGAATGTTTACCGGTTGCAGGACCTGCACGAGGAGAACGGTCGTTGAGCAAGGTGCCGCTGACCACGCAGGGTGCTGATAAGCTGCGCGCGGAATTGCAGCGGCTGAAAGCCCAGCGTCCGCAGATAATCGAGGCAATCGCCACCGCCCGTGAGCACGGCGATCTCAAGGAGAACGCCGAGTATCACGCCGCACGTGACCAGCAGGGTCTCAATGAGGCCCGCATACGCGATCTGGAATTCAAACTGGGTAATGCCCAGGTCATCGACGTGACTGCCTTGAACGCGGAGGGCAGAGTCGTGTTCGGCGCTACAGTCGATCTGGCGGACGCGGAAAGCGGAGATGAGGTCACCTACCGGATCGTTGGCGAGGATGAGGCGGACATCAAGGCGGGCCTAATATCCATAAGTTCGCCCGTCGCGCGCGCGCTAATCGGCAAAATGGAAGGCGACGTGGCGATGGTGCGGACGCCAGGCGGTGATCGGGAATACGAGATCGTGGAAGTGAGATACGCCTGAAGCTATTCTTTGATCGTTGGCAACTCGAGCCCAGCAAATTCGCGCATGTAATCGCAATGTTGTTGCGTAGCCGCCGTCAGTATACGTTCATTGATTACTCTCGTTGCTGCCGGTCGCCTGACGAGCCTGTCTTACACCAATAGCTCACAGCAAGACAAAACATGAACCCTTCCGTCATGGCCGCTCTGGGATGGGTTACCGTCGCGATTCTTGGCGCCTCCGCTATCGGCGGCATCGCTCTGCATCGCGGCGAGTCCATTAACGCAATCTGGTTCATCCTCGCCGCGTTGTGCGTGTACGCAATCGCCTACCGCTTTTACAGCGCCTGGATCGCGGCGAAGGTGCTGGCCCTGGACGGGACGCGCGCGACCCCGGCCGAGCGTTTCGACAACGGGCGCGACTTCGTGCCGACCAACCGCTGGATCGTATTCGGTCATCACTTCGCTGCCATCGCGGGCCCGGGCCCGCTGATCGGCCCGACCCTGGCTGCGCAGTTCGGCTATCTGCCTGGCACCTTGTGGATCCTGGCCGGTGCGGTGCTGGGCGGCTGCGTGCAGGACATGGTGGTGATGTGGTGCTCCACGCGCCGCGACGGCAGAAGCTTGGGCCAGATGGCGCGCGACGAACTGGGACCCGTGGGTGGTGCGGCGGCACTCTCCGGCACCATGCTGATTATGATCATCCTCATCGCTGTGCTTGGTCTGGTGGTGGTCAACGCCATGAAGCACAGCCCGTGGGCGACTTCCACCGTCGCCGCCACGATCCCGATCGCGGTGCTAGTCGGACTTTACATGCGCAACATCCGGCCCGGGCGCATCCTGGAAGGGTCGCTGATCGGAGTAAGCCTGCTGTTGCTGGCGGTGATCGGCGGCGGCTGGGTAGATCACCATCCAACCTTAAGTGGCTGGTTCGACCACGGCGGCGTGACCCTGGCCTGGTGCGTCATCGGTTACGGCTTCTGCGCCGCCGTGCTGCCCGTATGGTTGTTGCTGGCGCCGCGCGATTATCTCTCCACGTTCATGAAATTGGGGACGATTTTTCTGCTGGCCATCGCCATCGTAATTCTGCGCCCCGAGATCGAAATGCCCGCGGTAACGCGGTTCGTCGACGGCACCGGCCCGATCTTCGGCGGCGAGGTCTTTCCGTTCGTGTTTATTACCATCGCCTGCGGCGCGGTGTCAGGCTTTCACGCGCTCATCTCTTCCGGAACCACGTCGAAGTTGCTGGCGAACGAGCGAGATATCCGCATGATCGGTTACGGCAGCATGGCGCTGGAATCATTCGTAGGCATCATGGCGATGATTGCCGCCTGTGTGCTGGATCCGGGTGTGTTTTTCGCCATCAACAGCCCGGCTGGCGTGGTTGGCGCCACGGCGCGGGAAGCGGTGAACGCGATTTCTGCCTGGGGCTTCCCCGTCACTGTCGCGCAAATGGAGGAGCTGGCGCGTGAGATGGGCGAGACGACTCTGTTTGCACGCACCGGGGGGGCGCCCTCGCTGGCGGTCGGCATGGCCAGTATCTTCGGCAGTGCGTTTGGCGATCGGTTACTGGCGGTCTGGTATCACTTCGCGATCATGTTCGAGGCGCTGTTCATTTTGACCGCGCTGGATGCTGGCACGCGGGTAGGGCGGTTCATGTTGCAGGATCTGCTCGGTAACCTGTGGAAGCCGCTGAGTCAGACCTCGTGGTATCCGTCGGTGTTGCTGACCAGCGGGCTGGTGGTCGGGGCGTGGGGGTATTTTCTGTACATCGGCGTTATCGACCCGAACGGTGGCGTGAATATTCTGTGGCCGTTGTTCGGGATTTCCAACCAGATGCTGGCGGCGATAGCGCTGAGCGTGGCGACCGGTATTCTGGTGAAATCCGGCAAGCTTAAATATGCCTGGGTGACGGGGGCGCCACTCGCATGGCTGGCCATCATTACCACCACCGCGGCCTGGCAGAAGATCGCGAGCGACGATCCGGGCGTAGGCTTTTTGGCTGGCGCCAGCGAGCTGGCCGCACAGTTGAGATCCGGTGCGTTACCGCTCGAGGAGGCCGCGGTCGCACCGCAACTCATATTCAATCAACGGCTGGACGCGGGCCTAACTGTATTTTTTGTCATTGTCGTGTGGGTAATTATTATTGATATGTTGCGTCTGTGCTATCGACACATACAGGGTATGCCAGTGCGCCCGCTCACCGAAACGCCGCATGCCCCGACTCGACTTACAGAAAGGAGCACTGCCTGAGCGGCTCGATATGTCAGGAAAAGTGCTATTCGCTATCTGGCAATTTATCCGTGAACTATCGGGAGACGATGCTTACGAGCGCTACTTGCGACACTGCGAGCGCAATCATCCGGAGCAAGCGCCGTTAAGCCGCAGGGCATTCTGGGATGGGCAGCTCGACAGAAAATGGAGTGGCGTGAACCGATGCTGCTAGCCGGGGCAGGCTCTACGGCGTAATCGTCCTCACATAATCTAATGTGGCGCGTGATTCAGGACTACTAACCAGGATCGCCCGCAGGTGCGCACGGGCGATCGTTAGCAATTTTACTGTAGAAGATTGACCTCCAAAGTCGCATCAGCCGCTGCTTTCATACCCAGAAATGGAAAAATCATCTGCAACGCCGGATTCGAATTCCATCACAGAATTGTCCACTGAACCTTTTAGCATGTAGCCACTTGCCGTGCCCTGGGCGGCAACTAGTGCGAGCCCCAGCGCGACGGCTATTAATAATCCCTCTTTCATTGATTGATTCATATCTGCTCCCCGTGACTTAAGTTAGTGTGCAAGCCTCGCAACTTCTGACGTGCATCGATTATCACCCGTCTTGGCTAACGCAATCGACGAAAGACACAAGATTTGGGATAAACGTCCCACATTTGTAGTCTATCGCGTAGCCGTCGGGTGTCAAGACTATGCGCGGAAAATAATCTCAGGGGGTTTTCTGCGGACAAAAGCATTTTGATTACAGCGGCGCCACTGCTCGATCGGGAAGCCGTTAGTTACTATTTTATAAGGAAAATTCTTTCCGCGATCAGTTCATTAGCGTTTTCGGCGCCCCTGGCCTCCAGGATGTCGCCGGCCTTAACCAATGAGCAGAACGCCGGGATGCGCAGACGCTCGCCGCCAGGGGCGATCAAGTGGGCTGTCTCGAACCTCACCGGCACGCCCGCAACCGTTACGGTATTTGTGGCAGGATCGCATCCGGCCGCGCTCGCCCGCCCGCGCACCAATGCTCCGGTTTTGAACTCAGCACGTGTGATAGCGCCGACGACGAGGCCACCGCGCGCGTCACGGTAGGCATCGATCACCACGTAATCGGAAAAACGCAGGCTTTGTAGACCTTGGCCGCGCGCGCCGGACGCGCTTGCGCGCTGGTCGTGAAACCGCGATGCTGGCGTGACGCCGAACCGCAAGCCGAACACCTTGAGTG
>JACCYU010000162.1 GCA_013696315.1 Gammaproteobacteria bacterium
GACCTGAGCCAGTTACAATGGCGCGCACACGCGCGTGGAAGAAAGCGGCAAACACTTACACAAAAGATGGTGCCCGGCAGCGGCGGAGCCCCCGAGCCGACATTGCTAGTGCCGCAATCGCGCCTGAATCGTGAATAGTTCGCGAATATGAGGGGATGCCGCGCACCTGCGCGGCACGACAGGAGGAGGGGTAATGACACGAACGTTATCGTTGCGTGTGATCAGTAGTTTATTCGCCGGCATGGTGGCGATTCTGGCCGGCCATTCCGCGGTTAATGCCGAGTTGAACCTTGACGAGGCCGAGGATCAGAAAGTATCCGGCGACAGGACGTCGGACTGGAAACATGACTGGGTGGTCGAGAAAGGCTTCGCGCTAGCCATCGACACGACGGGTTACCAGTATCCGACCGCCACCGCCTTCGTGCCCGACCCCGGGCCGGACCCGAAAGATCCGCTGTATTTCGTCACCGAACTTCGCGGCAAGGTCAAAGTGGTGACCAACGACCGCACGGTGTACACCTTCGCCGAGGGCTTTCTGGAAACGGAATTCGACAAGGAGCCGCCCGCCAAGCAGGCTGAGTACGGCCTGGCCGGCATCTGTCTGGAACCCTCGCGTGGTTACCTGTTCGTGACCTTCGCTTATCAGGACGGTAACGAGTTACGCAACAACATCATCCGTTTCGAGGCGACGGCGGAAACCTACGCGCTCGAGCCGCGCTCGCAAACCGCATTCACGGATGTGTTCGCGCCCTACGAGTCCGGGCTTTCGCATCAGATCGGCCAGTGCCAGATAAGCAACGACATGCTGTATGTCGGCGTGGGCGACGGTTTCAACGAGCCCCGGAGCAGCCAGCGGCTGGACACCTTCCGCGGCAAGATGCTGCGCATGACGCTGGACGGTCGGCCGGCGCCCGGCAATCCACTCTACGAGAGCAACGCCATCGATCGCGCGGCCAACTATGTGCTGGCCTATGGGTTGCGCAATCCGTTCGGGCTGGAAATCGTGGATGGCAGGGCTTTGGTTGCCGAAAACGGCGTTAATTCGGATCGATTCTTCGAGCTCGATCCCGGCAGGAACTATCTGTGGGACGGCAGCGACCGCAGTATCGCGGCCAATGCCGATTACGTATTCCTGGAAAGCGTAGGCCCCGGCCAGATGGACTATTATCAGCGTCCCGAGCCGGCCTTCCCCACGCATCTGGAGGATCAGTTCTACGTCGCGCTGTCCAGCCTGGAGATCCCGGGCATCATGCGCATACCGTACAGCGTCGAGCAGCACGCGATGCTGGATACGCCGGGCTATCTGCTTCGTTCCACCGAAAAAACCAACTGGATCGCCGCGCTGGCATTCGGCCCGGACGCGCTGTATTTCGCGCCGTTGATGCCGCCCGAAGGCAGCGGCGGCGCGGTGATGAAAGTCAGCTACGATCCAAATAACGCGCATTTTCTGACGTTGACGGATCTGGACGCCGCCGATGTGTCGGCCGCCGATGACGATAGCATTATGCGGCTCATGCACCGCAAGGGCTGTTTCGGCTGCCACAAGCTGGAAGACGTGTACGAGCGCGGCGGCAGCAAGGGGCCGATGCTGGGCGACGACGGCATGATGGCGCGCATTGAAAAGCAGATCAGTTCGCCTTCTTATCTGGCTTATCTCGATGAGCTGGACTCCAGGGATGAAGCGCCCTACAACCAGTATGTGGAGGCCAGAGACGAGGTCGCCGCCGCGAGCGGACATGAAAGGGTGCGCATCTGGATGAAGTACCAGATCCTCGAACCGCGCTTCGACGGCCCTTCCACCATGCCCAATCTGGGCGTGACCGAAGTCGAGGCGGAAACCATTACGCGTTATCTGGTGGGCGAGGCGGACGAGGGATTTATCGGCAAGCTGAAAAAGCACTTGTTCAGAAACCCGCAGAGAACGGCCGTGGTGACGTTTTCCGCGGGCGTGCTGGCGGGGCTGCCGGTGTGGTTACTGATGTCGTGGGTGGGGCGCCGGCGTTCAAGGCGGCAACCAGTGTAGTCATCACCGATACCCCAGCGGCTGCGAGCAAGCGGCCGCCGCGCCGGTCGCTGAATTTCTCCTGCCGCGGCGGTAAAGTGCCCCTCCGACCCCTCGTGAACGCGCCAGACTACGCCCTCAGCGCTGACCCGGCGATCTTCGGCGCCAGTGACTACGAAGCGACAATTAACAAATTGCGTTTAGTGTGTCAGGGCGATGCGATAACGCATTGGTGCTGGTTACATCTTTTAACCTCTGCGGCCGCCGCGTCTTTGCGGACTTCGCGTCAAGATAAACATGACCATAAAGAACCACGAATTGATCCTCATCGATGTGGACGGCACCATGATCGACAGCGCGCCCGATATCGCCTTTTGTGTCGATGGGATGATGGCGCGGTTAGGGCTCCCTGCGAGGGGTGAGGCGCGGGTGCGATTATGGGTGGGCAATGGGGCGGAACTGCTGCTCAACCGGGCGCTGACCGGGCGCATGGACGGCGAGCCGGATCGAGAGGTATACGAACGCGCGGCGCCGATCTTTTTCGATTTATACGCGCAGAATGTCAGCACGCGCAGCCGTCTGTATGTAGGCGTTGAGGAGGGGCTTGATTTTCTGTACGGTGCCGGTTATCGGCTGGGCGCGGTGACCAACAAACCGGAGCGTTTCACCCTGCCGCTGCTAACCACGATGGGTTTGCGCGATTATTTCGAGATCGTGGTCAGCGGTGATTCCCTGCCCGAGAAAAAACCGCACCCAATGCCGCTGCTGCATGCCGCGGACGTGCTGGGTGTTGCGCCTTCGCTTGCATTGATGCTGGGTGATTCGAGCAACGACGTGGAGGCCGCGCGCGCGGCGGGCTTTCAGATCGTGTGCGTGAGTTATGGGTATAATCACGGCCAAGACATCCGTGCCGCGCGGCCGGATGCGGTGATAGATTCATTGACCGAACTGGCGGCGCTGCTGACCTAGGCTGCCTGACCGATTTCAATCTGGTTATTACGTGCAACGTCGGCTTTTTCAGGTTCTGTTTACATGCGCGTGGCCATGGCAGTGACTTTTTGTCGCTGAACCCGAAAGCCTGTAACGAACCTGGACGAGCCATGACCGCTACCCAATCTGACATCAGTACTCACGCCCGCGCGCCGCTGGTACGCCACGTGCTGGCCGATCTCTATACGCCGCTGAGCACGTATTTAAGGCTTGCCGATGCGCCTTATTCGTATTTGTTCGAATCGGTGCAGGGCGGGGAAAAATGGGGTCGCTATTCAATTATCGGTCTGCCGTGCCGGCGCGTGATCAAGATCAACGGCCATACTGTCAACATCGAACACGACGGTGAAGTAATCGAGTCGCATGACGTTGGCGATCCGGTCGCGTGGATCGCGGCGTATCAGGCGCGGTATCGCATCCCCGAGCAACCCGGTCTGCCGCGCTTCAGCGGTGGGCTGGTGGGCTACTTCGGTTACGAGAGCATCGCCTACATCGAGCCGCGCCTGGCGGGCGGCGACAAACCCGATCCGGTCGGCACGCCCGATATCCTGCTGATGGTGTCGGACGAGGTGGTGGTGTTCGACAATCTCGCCGGCAAGATTTATCTCATCGTGCATATCGACGCCAACGAGACTGAAGCGCTGGCCCGAGGGCAGGCGCGTCTGGGCGAGCTGGAAGCGCGTTTGCGCGCGCCTGCCGCATTCTACACTCCGTCGGCAAACACGCGCGCTATCGAGCAGTCCGATTACACGTCCAGCTTTTCGCGCGCGGGTTACGAGGCGGCGGTCGAACGCATCAAGTATTACATTGTCGAGGGCGACGTGATGCAGGTCGTGCCTTCACAGCGCATGTCAATCGAATTTCGGGCGCGGCCGCTGGATCTTTATCGCGCACTGCGTAGCCTCAATCCCTCGCCGTACATGTATCACCTGCACCTAGGCGATTTTCATATCGTCGGATCGTCACCTGAAATTCTGGTGCGACTCGAAGACGGCGTGGTGACGCTGAGGCCCATTGCCGGTACGCGACCACGCGGCGCGAGCGAGGCGGAAGACCTGGCGCTGGAGCGCGAGTTGCTCGCCGACCCCAAGGAACTCGCCGAGCATCTCATGCTGATCGATCTGGGCCGCAACGACGTGGGCAGAGTCGCAGTGACTGGCAGCGTCAGGCTCACTGAAAAGATGGTGATCGAGCGCTATTCGCACGTGATGCACATCGTTTCCAACGTGACCGGCAAGCTTAAACCCGGATTGTCCGCCATGGACGTATTGCGCGCGACCTTTCCCGCCGGCACGGTGAGCGGGGCGCCCAAAGTGCGCGCGATGGAAATCATCAACGAGCTGGAGCCCGTCAAGCGCGGCGTCTACTCGGGCGCGGTGGGTTATCTCTCCTGGAGCGGCAACATGGACACCGCGATCGCGATTCGTACCGCCATCATCAAGGACGGCATGTTGCACGTGCAGGCCGGCGGCGGCATCGTCGCCGACTCAGTACCCGCGCTGGAATGGGAAGAAACCATCAACAAACGCCGCGCGATGTTCCGGGCTGTCGCCTGGGCGGAAGCGGGATTGCGGACCGCGGCATCGGAGGCCCGGCCCTTAGAATGAAAAATTTACTGTCAGACCAAGCGCGTCAGCGCCCACCAGCGGCATGACGGAGGCAGAGGTGCGGCTGTGCGCGTCGCGGTCGCGCTGTTGCTCATTGAAGCGCACGACCGCCTTGCCGACGACGGTGCCGATCAGTGCGCTCGCCACGACATCGGAAACCCAATGCTCGTCCTCCTCAATGCGCGCGAAGCCTGCCATGGAGGCGACGCCGTACGACGTCAGATCGATCCACAGTGGATCGTAGTGTTCCGCGATTACCGAGGCTACGGCAAAGGCCTGCGTAGTATGGCTGGATGGAAACGAAGCGTTGCCGCTGAACGGTTCGAACGTCTGTGCGCCGTCCTCTGTTCGGGGACGGGATCGGCCAACGGCGAACTTGAGCACCGGGGTGATGATGCCCGTCGCGACCAGGCTGGCGGCGAGGCCATCCAGAGCCACGGCGCGGCTCTCCGGATTATCGAACGCGAGTCCTGACAGATAGAAACCGCTTAGCACGCCGAAGGAATACTCGACTCCAAACGGCTCGAAGAAATTCGCGATGTTGTCCGCGGTTGTTCCCTTGTTGTCCGCGATAACGTCTCGCACCGGCTCGTCGAATAATCCCGTCGCGGCTACGCCTAAGCTCGCCAGCGACACGGTAAGCCAGTCCCGTCTATCCCAGCGCAGCGGCGCGCTCAGCACATGTTGGGTGTCCGCCAGCAGGAGTTTTCCGTAGTCCAGTGAGAGCAGTCGTTCCTGGTCCGACGAGTCGTCAGCGAACCGGGAGGCTGCCGAAGCGCATCCGCTCACAAGCGCGATGCAGATGCAAAAGCCAGACATCTTTATCGGGGCGCGCTGAGGCAAGTGCGGAGCTACCCCGTCATCACGCTCTCCCGCGTGGTCTCGCACGCCTGTGTGCGGACGCTCGGCGCCGCTCGTAACGGTCATCCGGCACAGGTTCCGGCGCCACCGGTGATAGCGGCATATGTCTCGCACTAATCCCTCCACGACCCTTGTAATTTGGGCGATCGCTGCGCTTACCTTTTATGAGCCGTTTATGCGCGGGCAAGTCTCACCGCGGACATGCACCTGTCAAACGCTATCGCGACGACATGAAATCGTCAGGTAAAGGAACAGCGAACGGCACACCGATGGCGTACGCCCACGACGAATAGTGAATGATCAAGAGACCGAAGATGCCAAGCATGTTGCCGAGGTAAAGCGGGTGCCTCGAATGCGCGAAGAACCCTTCCCGCACCATCGAGTCCGCGTAGACTTGTTTGTTCTCCCCCCGCGCACGATGTAGCCGATGACGCAGAACCTGCGACGCGACCCGGCCGCGGACGTTCTTGTCAATTGAACAATATCCCCACGTGACCTGATCCCGCGCCAGGCAGAGATGCCCGATTTCCACAAGACGATGCGCCACGAAGGCGGATTTGCGTTGTGGCGCGTTGCGGCGATGCAGACAAATGAAGTGTAACATCGCAACCATTAGCATGGACATGGCCGCGGAGGTTGCGTGCATTGGCATACGGTATGCCGCTGTCGGGGAGTTCGCGTCTCAATGCTTCGACAAGTCGTACAGCGCGAACTTGCTGGACGTATATGCCCTGAAATAAGGCATCACCAGCAAGCCCAGGACCGAACCGATGCAAGTTGCTGGATCTGACGCGGCCAGGGCAAAGGCTTAAGGTATTGCGGAGGAACGGGTTGCCGGCGACGCGGTGCTGCCGGTAATCCGTATAAGCCGAAGGCACGAGATTAGTTGATGCGCGTGGGAGCGAATAAAGATTCCGGATGATTGTGCCCAGGCAAG
>JACCYU010000163.1 GCA_013696315.1 Gammaproteobacteria bacterium
ACATAAGAGCGGCGGCGAAGCCGCCGCCATCGATGGATCGCTTGTCAACTGCAACGATCGTTGGGCAGTCGGGTGAATCTACGATCGTGCTGGCTCCGGTGAGAGTACAACCCCGCAGAAGCGGCACTTTCTTGCATCCGGCTGAATCATCTCGGCACACTCCGGGCACTTTCGCGTCGGCGTTGATGTGCGGTCGCTCATCTCTCGGCCCGTGAAATACGCGATTGCAAACCCGATAAGGCAAACAACAGCCATGAATACCGAAACCCCTCCGGTAATGGCTGCCATCATCCCGCCGCCGATAGCGGCTCCGGCCGCTGCAGCGTCCGAGCCTCCTGTCTGAGAGATGGTAGAGCCAACGGCGCGGCCGCTGAAAATTACGCCAATGGCGGCCATGAGCAGCCACTCAGCCGCGCCCAATAGGAAACCTCTTCGAAACACTGCTGACAGAGTTCGAGCGCCGCGAAGCAGCAGCCAGGTTGAAAGAGCCCAGCCGCCAAGGAACAGAAGCGCCACGAAAGCCGGAGCGGGAGCTTGGCTGCTCGACAAGTCGACGGCCAGCATGGCGCCCATCATGTAGATGAGGAAGCCAGAGATGAGCCCCATCAACACGGCGACGACGACCTTCATTCGGCGACCTCCTTCATTGAATTAAGAACGCTGTCGCTGCCCAACGCTCAAGCTCGGCGGCTGCGGGCCACTGACGCAAGAAAGAACGAGGGTTTCCCCCCGCAGTCCGCTGCAGCGCAATGTTGGGCACCATGATCAGAAGCGAAAGTGCCGACGGTTGAACGAAAAGTGTTTCTCCATAGACTTCATATCCTCCACGAATTCTCGAAAGACAGTCCAGTAGATGCTGTTCTTCTCGATGTCACACCAAAAGTGCTTGCTGTCCCAGCACCGTATTGCGTAATAGCCGAACATGTAGTGAGCGACCGCCTTTCTAATGAGGCCAGAGTTCATCATTAGCGAGATCTCCTCGAAGAATCCAAGCAGACTTCGCTTGTCCTTAAACGGCACGTCTACAAGCTTCGGATCGTCAACTTCCAGAAGGGCACAAAGCTCTTCTAAGGTTGAATTGTCTTTCAACCGCTTACGCATGTTGAGGAAGTGCTCAGCACGTTTTTGTGCGTCTTGGTGGCTATACTCGATTACTCCCTTTAGCAGCGTTCCCAATGCGATAGCAACGCCGACAACGGCGGCAACATCCTTCCACTCGGACAGACTTAGCTGAGAGAGTGCATCAAGCATGGTTCAATTGCCCAACGTTTGACATGAGCGGCAGCCGACAGCAGGCGAAGCCTGATGTCGGATGTCCGCTCGATGGAATGGTTAGCCCCCGAGTAGGCCACTAAGCTCAATTGGCAGCTTCGCTTGCACGAACTCCTGAGCGAGCTTCGCCTTCCAAGCTCCGGCTGGGTCCATTTCGACGTATATCACCCCTTGATAGTCAGATGGCAACTCCACGCCACCCTTATGCAAGGCACAGACCCTCGATCGGCCAAGCCGTCCCATGAAATATCCGAGTTCCATGATGACATTCTGACGCGCCCTTGCCCTTAGGTTTTTAGGATCCGATGCAACATTTCCAACGTCATCCGGGGTAAGCAGCACAACAGCAAACGCTATGTCGCCAGAGAAGTTTTCGAACTTCTCGATGACTGTACGTCCGGAATTCGGTTGCTCATGAAGAATGATCGGTTGAAGACCGAGCCGCTCCAGGAATCGCGCGGTCCCCTCTTTGGACTCGTTGTCGTGGCCATGCACAACAAATATCTTTCTCGAATCGAGCGCCGGTTCTGAGCGCTGTGAGGGTGGCGACGTTACAGCAGCACCCGCTGCCGACGGGGCTGGTTGCTCTTGTGCTTCGAGCTTTGCTACGAGCCCTTGCAGGTGACCAAGTTGGAAAGCGTGCTGCTCCCAGACATCTGGAAATTTCAGGTTCGAAAATTGGGCTGCCTCAAATGGTCCGACTGCGGACTTGAGAAACGCCAGCACCTTGCGAGACCAGAGCTCGACCCCGCGATCAGTTTCCTGTGAATCGCCTTCATCGCAGAGCTTCGAGAGGCGGTCGGTGATTGTCATTTGCATCATTTCTCCTCGTCGTGGAAGTTGTGAGTACGGGGGCTAACGTTTGAGTTCAGCGGCAGACAAAAGCGCGGCTTTTGGCTGTCCGCTGCAACGAAGGGTTAGCCGCTTCATGAGACTTCGCCATTGCCCTTCAGCTCTATGTCTATCGCCGCAAGAACCTCTTTTATCTCATTGAGGGTCTTGCGCCCCATGTTCGGAGTCTTAAGAAGTTGATTCTCGCTGTGGTCAATGAGATCGCCAATCGTGTAAATACTTTCCGCCTTTAAAATATTCGCTGTCCGTGCAGTAATCAGTAGTTCGTCGATTGGGCGCGAAAGAACATCTCCTTGACGCAGCGTAGTGCCTTGCAACCGAACTGAGCGAAATACACGATCCCGCATTAGCTCGAGAATTTCTTCAAGAATCTCCCGGTCCGTTCGCGCGCTCTTGGTGCCAGAGGATATGAGAGTGTGAATAATAGAAGTGATCTTGGTCTCCAGGTCGGGCCACCACTTTTCAAAGACCGAAGCAAGCACCGTTTCTTCAAGTGCCTCCGAACCCAACTGAGCATTGATTACGGACAGCAGGCGACGAACATCTGGACGATCGAACCTTGCTGCTTGAAACTGTGTGAGCGGGCCGCTCAAGTCGGCGGGTTCTACTCCAATCAAAAGCGGGATAACGCGAGATTGGTCAAGACTTTTGGCGAGCGCACCGGCTTCGAACATGAGCCAAGGAGCAGATAGATTTTCTCTAGTAACGCAAAGTATGCCCACTGATGACTCCTGCAATTCAGATGCAACTTCGCTGCTCCAACGAGCACCTTTCGCAATGTCATCGAGTGAGAAGTATGGTCGAGTGGCCTGCAGAACGGCGGGGAGCCATTGCCGCAGAACCTGAGCTACTTCTTTGCTAGATGTCCCCGACCAACTGAGGAAAATTTCGTAGACATTAAATTAAGAATAGAGAAAAGTTTGGGAATTGGAGGCGGCTAACTAAATATAGACGACAAAATTATGCGGCCAAACATCATCTAATCATGCAATGATTTTAGACTTTACTCAAAAATCAATCGCTTAGTATTACGCAACAAATTTGTACAATGGAGTTACCCCGTTTTCGTGGACGGTTGGCGGCTTGGGATTCAAGCCGCGTGTGGCAGCAGTTTAGGGGTTTTGTGGGTCGTGTTTATGCTCCTCTCGAATTGAACGGGTGACAAGTAGCCGAGGGATGAGTGCCGACGATGCGGGTTGTACCAGCCTTCGATGAACTCGAAGATCGCGATACGAGCCTGAGCATGCGTTTCGAAGCGCCGGCGGTCGAGCAGCTCGCATTCGAGTGTGGCGAAGAAGCTCTCGCACATCGCGAAGGCGTAAGCAGTCACCGACCGAACCCATCGAGGGGCGTACGCCGACTTGCTTACAGCGCAGGCCGAAGGCGATCGACGTGTACTGCGTGCCCTGGTCCGAGTGATGGATCACCTCGATAGGCCGGCGCTGCCAGATGGCCATGTTGAGCGCGTCCAGGATCAGCGCCGTGCGCAGGTGGTTGGCCATGGCCCAGCCGACGATGCGACGCGTGCACACGTCCAGAACGACCGCCAGGAACAGGAAGCCCGCCAGCGTCGGCACGTAGGTGATGTCGGCGACCCACAGCCGATCGGGTTGCTCGGCGGTGAAGCGACGCGCGACCAGATCGGGCGCCGGGCATGCATCACGGTCACGCACGGTGGTCTTGAAGCCCGTGCGGCGACTAATGCCTGCAAGGCCCATACGGGCCATCAGACGCGCCACGCGCTTGCGGCCCACAGGTGTGCCCGCGTCGGCCAGTTCGGCGTGAATGCGGGGCATGCCGTAGGTCTCACGCGAGCGCGTGTGGAGCTCCCGGATGCGCACCGAGAGCTGCTCGTCGGCCTGCGCCCGCCGCGACGGTAAACGCTCCAGCCACGCGTAGTAACCGCTGGCGGAGACGCCCAGTACACGGCACAGCAAAGCCACCGAATAGACAGCCTGATTCGCTTTCACGAACTCGAACCCTTGGACGGGATCGAGCCGCTCTCCCTGGCGATACCTGCGCCGCGGCTGTTGACAG
>JACCYU010000164.1 GCA_013696315.1 Gammaproteobacteria bacterium
GCGTCCAGCAATACCTTGTTGATAAAGCGCACTACGGGTGTGTCGTCGACATCCGGCGCGCCCACGTCAGGCGCCTTGGTGTCGCCTTCGGCGGTAATGATCAGGTTTTCCAGGTCGGCGTCGGTCAGACCCCTCATCATCGCCATGGCGTCGTTTTCAGCCAGCGCGGTTTCGAGCAGTTGGGCGAGTTTGTCTTCCTCGACCAGGACGGGCTCCGTGCGCAGGCTCGTGTGAAACTTGATCTCGTCCAGCGCCGCCTGATTCATGGGATCGGAGATGGCGACAAACAGTCGCCCGCCGCGACGTCCGATCGGCAACGCATGATGCTGGCGTAGCAGTTTTTCGCCGACCAGGTTCTTCGGCATAAAGTCGGCATCCAGCGCCGTGATGTCGAACAACGGCATACCGAATTCGCTCGAGGCGGCGAGAGCGAGTTCGCCGGAGTCGACCTTGCGCTCTTTAACCAGATGCGTGACCAGAGAGACGCGTTGCTGTTTGGCCTCTTCTGACGCAATCAGCGCGTCGCCCTGGCTGATCAGGCCCTCGTTAATCAGCCGCCGGGCCAGGCCGTTCAGCTTGAGTTTGGTGATCAGCATTGTAGATGCCGGTTGATTCATGCGACGTAATCATATCGAGGTTCGTGAACGTCAGTTTGACCGTGGTAACAAGACGGTCGGCCTGCCCATGGCATGCGCAATTAGTCCCTTGAGTATGACGCAGATAGGCGCGGCGCCCGTAACGCATCGGCGGCGCGGGCGACAAGCGGTGCTTATTTGCCGATCGGCGTCCTGTCGAATCCGCGTGACCGTGGGGAGGTTTACCGTGGCGGCGTCGCATTGCCTACCTTGATTACATCCGCGCGCCTGCTAGCATTTCGGTGATGGTCCTCGCATGGATGCGGCCGAGACTACGGCGGAAATGGACTTGCCGGGTCTGCATTTTCACCGCTTGCGTGGAGATCGGCACGGCACCTTTGCGGTGACCGTGCGCGCGAATTACCGCGTGACCTGGCACGTGGATGCCGACGGCGAGTTTGTGGATGTGGATTATGAAGACTATCACTAGGAGGAACACGTCATGATGTACGATCCCTCGCACCCCGGCGAGAGCATTCTCGATCTGTGTTTCAAGTCATCAGCGCGGCGGCCGATCATCTGGGCGTCAGCCGCGCACCTGTCGGCCATCATCAATGGGCGCTCCGCGATTTCCGCGGAAATCGCGATTCGGCTGGCGAAGGCGTTTGCGGCAGCCCCCAGACTGGGTTGCGCATGAACGTAATGCGGTCAGGCGGCGCGCAGTACGGGCTTCACGTCGATGCTGTCGGCCTTCTGGCTGGCCTGCCATAGATCATAACTGACCTGCTCAGGCGCGGGATCTTGCCTGCGTACGCTTAAGCCGCACCCTATACTTGCTTGCTCATTCCAGTCCATGCTTGCTACGATTCAATCATGGCCGATATAGAAAGTATCATTCTCGAGCACCTGCGGCATCTTCGCACCGCGGTGGATGGTGTGCGCGAGGACATGAGAGAAGTCAAAAATCGTCTTGGCCATCTGGAAGAGCAGTATGCCTCGCTTTCCCGTCGCATCGATCGTCTCGACGAACGTTTCGAGCGTGTTGAGCGGCGCCTGGAACTGGTTGAATAGATTCATTCCGGCGGCGGAACCGCTGACGCGTTCCGCCCTACGCCTGGCCGATTGTTATTTCCTTCTGCGGTAAATTTCCCGGCGGTGTCCGGTGCGTACCACCAGCACCAGTAGCTCGCGCGCGGCGACCTCGTAGACAACCCTGTAATTGCCAACGCGCACTCTTCGCAGCCCGGTCAGATCGCCCTTCATGATCTCGCCTCTATGTGGCGCATGCTAGAGCGTATCGATTGCCGTGATGATCCTCAGCCGATCTGGTTCGTCGAGCCTGACCAGCGCTTGAGCGCGCTGGCCGCCGTGTCGAGCATTTCCAATAGGTCGTCGGAAAGACGGGTTGTGATCTGAACCATATCAATCACCATCAATGTCAATCAATGTCATCAACGTTTCATTGTAGGAACGCCGTGGTTGCGCCCAGAAGAATGATCGGGTTATGTCGCTCAGCTAATAACGGTGGGCCCCTTGCGAGGATGTTCGATGATGCGTTGCGTTGCGGTGCGGGTAGGGGCGTATTACGAGCCATGCCGCGTTGTTCGAGGCGACATTCGTTTCGCACGGACGCCGGCCCGGAAAAGGAAAGCCCCTCGCCGGGAGGGGTTCGGTGCGTCTTGTTAGTCCGCGCCCGCACAGCGCACCCGACGCTTGCTTGCTCAATAATGATATCGGCATTGAATGACGATCAAGGTGTCCGCATCAACCTTGTAAACCAGCCGATGTTCGTCGCTGATCCGCCGGGACCAATAGCCCGCCAGGCTGTGTTTCAGAGGTTCAGGTTTGCCGATGCCCTCGAAGGGTGATCGCTGTATATCTTTGATCAGTGCATTAATGCGCTTCAAGACATTCTTGTCGGTTCGCTGCCAGTAGACATAGTCTTGCCACGCTCGGGTCGAAACTTAACCATCCTCGAGCAGCGTTCTTTCCGTCGCCTTACCCGCTTCGACCTCTTCAATGGAGTCCGCCAGGACGCGCGCGTTCGCCGGACTGCGAAGTAGGTACGCGGTTTCTTCCCAGGCGTTGTAGTCCTCCAGCGAAACCATGACCACAGATGCACCGTTTCTGCGCGTGATGATAATGGGCGCGCGATCCCGATTAACCTTGTCCATGGTTTCGGCCAGATGCGCGCGCGCTTGAGTGTAAGAAATGGCGTCCATGACACCTCCACAGTTTGGTGGCCATACATGTACGTTTAAGTGTACATGTACGGTCAAACTGAAACAAACCTTGGGAACTCGCCAGGTCAGGATTGGGTCGCCATCGCTGCGAAGAGAAAGCCCCTCGCGGGGAGGGACTTTCGGTGGTGCGTGATGCGGTCAGCATAGGGCGTGGTACGCGCCCTATGCTTGCTGTATCACAGGTGTCATTTATGTCCATGCTTGGTGGCGTCACGCACCACGATGCCCAGCGCGCCTACGAGCGCCGCTAGCGCGACGATTACGACCCATTCCATCACAAGTCCTCCAGGTCCTCGAGACGAAAGTACGCTCGACGATTTACAAGCACGACAATGGCTGCAAGAGCCAGTGCGGCAATAAGCCCGGCGGCCATCATAACTCGACTAGCCGTGTCGTAGTTTTGCGCAAGCCATGCGACCAATGAAGCGTCAAGGGCCACGGCAACCGCGAAAACAACCTTGAGCCAACCAAGCTCCTCTTTCACGCGGTCTGCCCTCGACATGCAAAAAGTATAACGCATGAGCAAAAAGAAAGCCCCTCGCGGGGAGGGGCTTTCGGAGTGTTGAAGGACGGCGGGATAGGTTGGTTCTGGCCATTCCCTGGCCAGAACTGGTCTATCCGGCCGCCCTTGTGCGCACAGCGCGTCCTGCTTGCTTGTAGGCGCGGTAGGCCATGCTAGAATCCGGGTCATGTCCGCCGCGCCTTTCGATTCACACGCCGCCGTCAAGCGCCTGACCGCCTCCGGCTTTGACGAGCGCCAGGCCGAGGCGCTGGTCGAGACCTTGGCGTCGCGGCACGGCGATCTCGTGACCAAGGCGACCTGCGCTCCGAGATGACCGAGTTCCGCACGGCGACTAAAGCGGCTATCGCCGAGTTCCGCACGGCGACTAAAGCGGACATTGCCGAGTTGCGCACGGCGACTAAAGCGGACTTTTCCGAGCTGCGCCACGAGATCGGCGCGCTGGAGAATCGCTTGATCAAATGGATGGTGGCGCTGATCGTGCCCTTGTACGCCGCGTTGATCGCTGTCTTGCTCACCTTGTTCAATACTGTGTGATTCCCGTCACTTGGCCAGCAAGCGTAGCCCAGGTGGCGCGTGATACGCGCCCTGCGCTTGCTACATTGACCCGGAAAGATGAGTGGTATGCTGCTCGCATGGCCACGATGAATCGTAAATTGTATGAAGCTCTACGGTCGATCGGTATCGAGGATCAGCACGCGGCTGATGTCTCGGAGGCGTTGTCGGAAGATATCGTTGAATTGAAGAGCGACGTGAAGCTGTTGAAGTGGATAGTGGGCTTCAATCTTGTTGTCTCTCTCGCGTTGTTATGGCTCGTGCCGCAAATTCTGTTATCGCTTCCGTAAACCAGACGCGCGTATTCAGGCGCACCAAGACAGCCGTGGAAAAAGAAAGCCCCTCGCGGGGAGGGTGCGCCGGGAATGCGCGAGGCGATTGAAGCCTTGCGCCGGCGCACGCGCCGACATGGATGTCGGGGCCGGGTGTCCATATCACCGGCGCTTCGCCACGGATGGCTGGCGAATTTCAAAAAAGAAAGCCCCTCGCGGGGAGGGGCTTTCGGAGTGTTGCGTTTACCGCACGTGCTTGAGCCGCACCCTACGCTTGCTATACTGGCCGAGCCATGAGTAGCGCACCACATTCGACACCCATGCCGCGGTCAAGCGTCTGAGCGCGGCAGGTTTCAGCGAGGCACAGGCCGAGGCGCTGATCTCCGCCCTGAGTCGTGATCATGAGGACTCGGTCACGAAGGCCGATCTTCGCGATATGGCGACGAAAGGCGACCTGAAGGAGTTGGAGATCCGCTTTATCAAATGGATGGTCGGCCTTGTCATACCCCTGTACGCTATTCAGATCGCCGTCTTTCTAGCGTTGTTGTTCTAGCAGCTTTTGTAGTCTGGATTAGCGCGGCGTAACCCGGCATCTTAGTTTGTTTGTTGGGGTTCATTGCATTCACCCCAACCTACGCTTGCTACGCTTGCTTGCTTATTTTAATTACAGCTGCTGGGGCGATAGTTAGCCGGTACGGTCGTTGCGGTTGCAGCGACGCCTGTACCACAAACCCAGTTTACTGCTTGGCCGACAGAAGCCGCGGCCGAGAGGTCAAGCGCTACACCTGCACCGGTAACCGGGGCAATCGTGATTACATTAGCGGTCGCCGGGCCGACGGCCGCAGTGTACGTAACCGTGATCACGCCTGAAGCGCTAGACACGATGGAGGTAACATTAGCCGTAGTCGCGGGGAATGACGCGCTGATGTTCGCGCTACAAGTCGCGGCGTCGGTACAAACTTTGGTGCCGGAGCCCGCGGATTGCTGAGTTTCTGTGATCGCTAGCTTCATCGCGGAAGCTAAGCTCAAGCCTTCGCTGACGCGCGCGCGAATCGTGTAATCCTGATAAGCCGGAATCGCAATCGCGGCCAGAATGCCGATGATCGCAACCACGATCATCAGTTCGATCAACGTAAAACCCTTTTGTGCCTGCTTGTTCATTTGATTTTCCTTAAAAATTTTACTTCCGTTTGGGGTCAGTCTTTTCACTAATCGGGGAAGGTGCTTCCTCGTCCGTGAGAATTGACTTGGAGGATCGATACTTCGATCCTGCGATACCCTGATTCAGCTTGCGTGCCAAACGCGCGCGAACGCGCAACCCCTTGTTACGGCAAAGATTCCGTGACCCCCTCAACAATTGCGCGACGACGAACGGTGCGTCGCGACCGACCGCCGCCGTCAGCATGCGACGAGATTTGTCAGCCGCGGGCCCGGGTTCCAGTTAGCCAGCTCAAAGCCAGCGTGGCAATCTGAGAACTGGAGTAAGACTATGCGCATTCCAAACCCACTCATTACCAAGTCGCCGAGCCGGTTGGGCGGAACGCCGGTTTTTGCCGGGACGCGGGTGCCGGTGCGGACCTTGATAGAACATCTTGAAGCGGGAGACTCTCTCGACGCTTTTCTTGAAGATTTTCCTAGCAGCCTGTCGGACTTGAGAAGCCGGCTCGCGTCGCGAGCGCAGGTTTCGAGTCGTGTTGATGGTTCATCGGTTCGCTGACGGGAGTGTTGGGCGCGAAAAGTGACTCGTTTCCTGCTCTTTTC
>JACCYU010000165.1 GCA_013696315.1 Gammaproteobacteria bacterium
CGGCCGCAGCAGCGCCAGCAAATGACCGACCAGGCCGAAACCGGTCACGTCGGTGCAGGCACTGGCGTGATGGGCGCGCAGGCAATCGGCCGCCTGCGCGCTGGACTGGCGCATCATGGCCACGGCCAGGTCGATCCAGCGGCCTTGCGCGCGATGACGCATATCGGCGGCGAACAGCGCGCCGGTGCCCAAAGGCTTGGTCAGGACCAATACGTGTCCGGGCGCCAGCGTGCGACGGCGCGCGAGATCCTCGCCATCGATGACGCCGGTGACGGAAAAACCGATCGCCAGCTCGGCCCCTTCGCCGGAGTGACCGCCCAGCAACGCGGCGCCGGCAGCGTCCAAAGCGCGCGTGGCACCGGCCATGAGCTGATAGAGCTGCTCCTCCATCACGCGCTCAGCGGCGTAGGGCAAGGTCGCCAGCGCCAGGGCCGAGTGCGGCCGCGCGCCCATGGCGTAGATATCGCTCAACGCGTGATTGGCGGCGATCTCGCCCAGTACGAACGGATCGTTGATGAAATCGCGGAAGTAATCGATGGACTGCACCAGCTTCACGCCAGCGGGCGGCGTGAACACCGCGGCGTCATCCATGGCCTCCAGGCCGATGTCGACGCCTTCGCCTGTTGCTTTGGCAATGCGTTTCAACACCCGCTTCAGCACCGCGTCGCCGACCTTGGCGCCGCAGCCGCCGCAACGCATCGCGGGCTTGATGCCCGCTTCGCCGTGCTGGGCCAAAGCAGGGGTTTCCGCCTCTCGCATCGCCGGCAAGTCGTTGTATTTCGCAATCCAGCGCCGGTCTATCCAGTCCTTGACCCGCCACAGCCAGCCGCCCGCGGCATACAGCCCGCCGCGCGAGGCCACGGCGTAACGATCGCCGGTGCTGATCAACGCGAGCGCGCGCGTTTGCGGCCGGTAACGCTTGAGCCGGCGATTTTCGTGATAGCGGCGCAGGTTGGCGGCCAGCACCGCACCTTGCTTCACGGCGTAGACGCCGGATTTGGGATGCGGCGTTTCCATCGAACCGGCCACGTCGCCCGCCGCGAACACGTTGGGGTGCGAGGTCGAGCGCAGCCGCGCATCGATGCGGACGAAACCGCGTGCGTCCAGATCCAGGCCGGTTGATTCAACCCATTTTGGCGCGGCGACCGGTGTTGCCCACATGACGAAATCGGCGGCGATCGCGCGCCCGCTGGCGCAACGCAATCCCGGCGGTTCCACGGCGGTAACGCGCTCGCCGGTAATCACTTCGATTAGCCTAGCGGCGAGCACCCGCACGAATCGAGCGCGCACCCGGCGGTTGTGCTCGGCCAGGATTTGCGTTTGGTCGGTGACGATGCGCCAATCGCAGCGCTGGTCCAGACCTTCGCGGGTCAGGCCGTGATGCAGCGCCAGCATTAATTCAACGCCACCCGCGCCGCCGCCCACGACGGCAACATCGATCCGGCCACTGCCCGCCCGCAAGGTTCGCCGCAGCTCATGGCAGCCCTCGAGCAACACCTCGACCGGCTTGACCGGAAACACGCGCGCGGCCTGTTCGTTGGCCGGCGGCACGGCGGGCTGCGCGCCGATGTTGAGCGACAGAAAATCGTAATACAGCTGCGGCCTGCCAGTTATGCACAGACGTTGCTTTTCAGGTTCTAGCGATTCAACCTCGGCCTGGACAAAATCCGCGCCCGCGAAACGCGCCAGCCGGCGCAGATCGATATGACAGGCGTCAAAATCGTAATGACCGGCGATCAAGCCCGGCAGCATGCCGGAATATGGCGCGTACGTGCCGCGCGAGATGAGCGTGAGCTTGAGTCCCGGCGCGGGCCGCATGCCGAAGTGTCTGAGCACGGCCACATGGCTGTGGCCGCCGCCCGCCAGCACCAGATGACGGCGCGCGGGCGCTTTCGAATCCCTCACGCCAGGTACTACTGGGCTCGGACGCCGCGGGCGCGCATGATCAGTAAGCGGGTTTTTCGCTGCGCAGAAACAGCAGTGCGCCCCCTGGGCTTTCGGCGACGCCGTGCGGCAATCCTCTGGGCGCGAAATGATAGTCGCCGGCTTTTAATGTAACACCTTCACCGAGGCGCAGTTCGCCCTCCAGCACCAGACATTCCTCGTCAGCCGCGTGCACGTGAGCGGGCAGCCGCGCGCCAGGCTCAAGCCGCAGCAGAAACGAGGTCGCGCGCGCATCTTTATACAGAATTTTCATTTCGAGCCTGGGATCGATGCGCAGCCACGCGCCGCTGTCCGCGGGCACCGTATGATAATCCGCGTTCGCGTGCGGCTGGATGCGCGCCCCTTCCAGAATGCGTTTGCGCATGCGCGCCGCGCGCGCCGCGTCGGGCGTGGCCGGCGGCACGGCCTCCAGCAATATCGCCAGCAGGTCCGCCGGCAACACGTCGCGCGAACGCTTATGGTTCCCTCGCGTGGATTCGGCCATGAGTCAGAGCTTGCGCGCGCGCCCGTCGGCCAGAAGCCCCGCCAGCGTCTTGAGTCCTTTCCTGATGTGGGTCTTGACCGTGCCCAACGGAATGTCGGTGGCCGCATTGATCTCGCCGTGGCTCAGGCCGCGGAAAAACGCGAGGCCGATGAGGCGGCGCTGTATCGCGCTCAACTGGTTCAGCGCGCTGGCGACCGCGCGTTCCCGTTGCAGCACGGCGAGCTGGTGCTCCGGTTGCTCTTCAACGGCGGTACACGCCGAAAGCGGCTCCCATTCCGCGAGCAGAAACTTCGACCCGGCCGCCGCGTCGATGGCGCGCGAGCGGCACATGATCAATAACCAGGTGAGCGGACGGCCGCGCTTGCCGTCGTATTTCGCGGCATTGCGCCAGACCTGCAGAAACACGTCGATCACGACGTCTTCCGCCATATCCGGCGATTTGGTGATGGCGAGCGCCAGACCATACACGCGCGGCATGGTGGCCTCGTAAAACGCGTTGAAGGCGTCTTCGTCGCGGCGCGCGATCCGGTCGATGAGCAGCGCGTGGTTTTCGTCCGCGCGCTGCGCCGTGACGCGGGCATCGAGCGAATGCAGCGGGTTGGTCGACATGATTCAAAGTATACGGAGCACGACCGCGACTGGGCAAATGCGCAACTCTGGTGTCCGCGTCTTACGCGCGTTGCGAGCCGGGCGCGCGGGCGAATAACGCCCCGCGCCCGGCTCGATCATGGGCGACCTGTGTGCTGGCAACCTGGCCACGCCGCGCTATCATCCTGATGTATGGCTTACAACAGCATCGAATCATGCGATTGTATGCGACGTCATGCCGCTCCCGAGGCGCCGATTTGCGGCTCGCATACTGAAACGGCGTTACCCGCGGTCATACTCTTGTTTGGCGATGCCAGCGGACGTGACCATCAGCCCGATCCTTGGCTTTAAAGGAGGCCGAACATGGCACTGTGGAAACCTGACCCGACTTTTTATCCCTCCCCGCGCATGGCAATGCAGGCGCCGCCCGAGACGCTGGCGTACGTCGCCGCTTTTAATCCGACGGCTGATGGCCGCCCGGACGCGATGACCGTGGTGGACCTGGCGCCCGACTCGCCCAGCTACGGACGCCTCGTCGGCGAGGTGCCGATGCCCAACGCCGGCGATGAACTGCACCACTTCGGCTGGAACGCGTGCAGCTCAGCGCTGTGTCCGTACGCACCGCATCCGCACATCGAGCGGCGTTACCTGGTGGTGCCGGGGCTGCGCTCGTCGCGCATCCATATCATCGATATCAAGCCTGACCCCCGCAGTCCGAAGCTCGTCAAGACCATCGAACCGGAGGACGTTTTCAAACGCGCGCCGTATTCACGCTTTCACACGATCCATTGCGGGCCGGAGGGCATCTACATCAGCGCGCTGGGATCACAGAATGGTGACGGCCCCGGCGGCATCTTTCTGCTGGATCATTTTTCGTTCGACGTGCTCGGACAGTGGGAGATGGAACGCGGGCCGCAGTATCTCGCCTACGACTTCTGGTGGCATCTGGCGCACGACACGATGATCACCAGCGAATGGGGCACGCCGAACATGATCGAGAACGGCCTGGTGCCGGATTTGCTGCTGAACGGGAAATACGGCCGGCGCGTGCACGTGTGGGATCTGCGCCGCCGGCGGCATGTGCAGGCGCTGGACTTGGGTCCCGAGCAGCAGTTGGTGCTGGAACTGCGCGCCGCGCACGATCCAACGAAGACGTATGGTTTCGTGGGCGTGGTGATCTCGCTCAAGGACCTGTCGAGCTCGATCTGGCTGTGGCACCGCGACAACGGCGAGTGGAAAATCCAGAAGATCATCGAGATTCCGGCAGAAAGGGCCGATCCCGAACATCTGCCGCCGCTGCTGCAAGGCTTCAAGGCGGTGCCGCCGCTGGTCACGGATATCAATCTCTCGCTGGACGATCGCTGGCTGTATGTCTCGTGCTGGGGCACCGGCGAACTGCGGCAATACGACGTATCCGATCCGTTCAAACCCAGGCTCACCGGTTCGGTGCATCTCGGCGGCATCGTGCGCCGCACGCCGCATCCGAAGCATCCGGATCAACCTTTGAGCGGCGCGCCGCAGATGGTGGAGGTGAGCCGCGACGGCAAGCGTGTGTATTTCACCAACTCGCTCTATCACGCCTGGGACGAGCAGTTCTACCCGGAGGGCATGCAGAGCTGGATGGTGAAGCTCGACGC
>JACCYU010000166.1 GCA_013696315.1 Gammaproteobacteria bacterium
CGCGCATCGGCCTGTTGCTTGACATCACGTTACGCGAAATCGAGCGGATCCTGTACTTCGAGGCATTCGTGGTGATCGATCCGGGCATGACCCCGCTGGAGCGGTGCAAGCTGTTGTCCGATGAAGAATACCTGCAGGCCATCGAGGAGCACGGCGACGAGTTCGATGCGCGCATGGGCGCCGAGGCGGTGTACGAACTTTTGCGCTCCATCGACATGCAGGCCGAGGCCATGCGACTGCGTGACGAAATCGGTCAGACCGGTTCCGAAACCAAGCTCAAGCGCATTGGCAAGCGGCTCAAGCTGATCGAGTCTTTCAACGATTCCGGCAACAAGCCGGAGTGGATGGTGCTGACCGTGCTGCCGGTGCTGCCGCCCGATTTGCGCCCGCTGGTGCCACTGGACGGCGGTCGCTTCGCGACTTCTGATCTGAACGACTTATACCGTCGCGTCATTAATCGCAATAATCGTCTCAAGCGCCTGCTGGAGCTGAACGCGCCCGACATCATCGTGCGCAACGAAAAACGCATGCTGCAGGAATCGGTCGACGCGCTGCTGGACAATGGGCGGCGCGGTCGCGCGATTACCGGCAGCAACAAGCGGCCGCTGAAGTCGCTGGCGGACATGATCAAGGGCAAGCAGGGCCGTTTCCGACAGAATCTGCTGGGCAAGCGTGTGGACTATTCCGGGCGCTCGGTGATTGTGGTAGGTCCTACTTTGAGACTGCACCAATGCGGCCTGCCCAAGAAGATGGCGCTGGAGCTGTTCAAGCCGTTCATCTTCAGCAAGCTGCATCTGCGCGGGCTTGCCACCACCATCAAGGCGGCGAAAAAGCTGGTGGAAAAAGAAGGCCCGGAGGTGTGGGACATTCTCGAAGAGGTCATCCGTGAACACCCGGTGATGCTGAATCGCGCGCCCACCCTGCATCGACTGGGCATTCAGGCGTTCGAGCCGGTGCTGATCGAGGGCAAGGCCATTCAGCTGCATCCGCTGGTGTGCGCTGCGTTCAACGCGGACTTCGACGGCGATCAGATGGCGGTGCATGTGCCGCTATCGATCGAGGCGCAGCTGGAGGCGCGCGCGCTGATGATGTCCACCAACAATATCCTGTCGCCCGCACACGGCGATCCGATCATCGTGCCGTCGCAGGACATCGTGCTGGGCCTTTATTACATGACCCGCGAGCGCATCAACGCGAAGGGCGAAGGCAGCGTGTTCGCCGACGTGGCGGAAGTGCACCGGGCGTACGAGGGTCGGCATGTGGAGCTGCACGCGCGCGTCAAGGTGCGAATCCGCGAGGTCGTGTTCAGCGAGGCGGACGAACGTATCGAGAGCTTTAATCGCATCGACACTACCGTCGGCCGCGCGCTGCTGTCGCAGATTCTGCCGGACGGGCTCGGTTTCGATTACGTCAATCGCAACCTAGACAAGCGCGGCATCTCGCGGCTGATCAACGCGTGCTACCGTAACGTGGGGCTGAAGGATACCGTGGTGTTTGCCGACCGGCTGATGTACACGGGGTTTTTTTACGCCACCCGCGCCGGCGTCTCGTTCGGCGTGGACGACATGGTGGTGCCGCAGGAAAAGGAAACTATCCTTGCCGCGGCCGAA
This sequence comes from Gammaproteobacteria bacterium, assembly GCA_013696315.1. NCBI lineage: Bacteria > Pseudomonadati > Pseudomonadota > Gammaproteobacteria > Gammaproteobacteria bacterium. The sequence continues at coordinate 1,611 of JACCYU010000166.1, forward strand.
CGCGAGGTCAAGGAGATCGAGGGCAATTACACCTCCGGCCTGCTGACCAAGGGCGAACGCTACAACCGCGTGGTGGACATCTGGTCACGCACCAACGATCAGGTCGCGAAAGCCATGATGTCCAAGCTGGGCACCGAGCAGGTTGTCGACGCGGAAGGTACGTCGGTTTCGCAGAAGTCGTCCAATTCAATTTTTATGATGGCCGATTCGGGCGCGCGCGGATCCGCCGCACAAATCCGCCAGCTCGCCGGCATGCGCGGGCTGATGGCCAAACCCGACGGCTCCATCATCGAAACGCCCATCACCGCGAATTTCCGCGAGGGCCTGAATGTGTTGCAGTACTTCATTTCCACCCACGGCGCCCGCAAGGGTCTGGCCGACACCGCGCTCAAGACCGCGAACTCCGGTTATCTGACCCGTAGGCTGGTCGACGTGGCGCAGGACATGGTGGTCACGGATCCGGATTGCGGCACCCGCGAGGGCATCGTGATGAAACCCATCATCGAGGGCGGCGATGTGGTCGAGCCGTTGCGCGAGCGCGTGCTGGGCCGCACGGTCGCCGACGACGTGTTTCTGCTGGGCCAGAAGGAACCGGTGGTCACCGCCGGCACCCTACTGGACGAGCGCTGGGTGCAGGAACTCGAAGAACTGGGCGTGGACGAGGTCAAAGTGCGTACCGCGATTAACTGTCGGGCGCGATATGGTGTCTGCTCGGCGTGCTATGGACGCGATCTGGCGCGCGGCCACATCGTCAATAAGGGCGAGTCGGTGGGCGTCATCGCGGCGCAATCCATCGGCGAGCCCGGCACGCAGCTGACCATGCGCACCTTCCACATCGGCGGCGCCGCCAGCCGCGCCGCGGCTGCCTCCAGCATTACCATCAAGTCGCCGGGGCATATCCGCCTGCATAACATCAAGATCGTCAAGCACGAGAGCAGCGGCAACAACGTCGCCGTGTCGCGATCCGGCGAGCTTGGGCTGATCGACTCGCAGGGCCGGGAAAAGGAACGCTACAGGGTGCCGTATGGGGCTGTGATCTCGGTCAATGACGGCGACCGCGCCGACCCGGGGCAAATCGTCGCCAACTGGGATCCGCACACCCATCCCATTATCACCGAGGTGGCCGGCCGCATTTCGCTGCATGACTTTATCGAGGGCATTACGGTTAACAAGCAGATCGACGAGGTGACAGGCTTAAGCTCAAGAGTGATCTCGGACCCGAAGACGCGCGGCACGCACGGCAAGGATCTGCGGCCAATGGTCAGGCTCAGCGACGAAGACGGCGTCAATCTGGCGCTGGCCGGCACCGATCTGCCCGCGCAATATGCGTTGCCGCCCGGCGCGATCATCAGCCTGACCGACGGCGCCAAGGTGGATGTAGGCGACGTGGTCGCGCGCATTCCGCAGGAATCCTCCAAGACGCGCGACATTACCGGCGGTCTGCCCAGAGTGGCTGATTTGTTCGAGGCGCGTAAGCCTAAGGAAGCGGCCATTCTCGCCGCGCGTTCCGGCACCGTGGGTTTTGGCAAGGAAACCAAAGGCAAGATGCGGCTGGTGATCACCGATGAGAACGGCGAGACCGCCGAGGAGCTGATTCCGAAGTGGCGGCACGTGAACGTGTTCGAGGGTGAGCACGTCGAGCGAGGCGAGGTCGTGGCCGACGGTGAACACAACCCGCACGACATCCTGCGTCTGCTCGGCATCACCGCGCTGGCCGAATACCTGGTCAACGAAATTCAGGAGGTCTACCGTCTGCAAGGCGTGAAGATCAACGACAAGCACATCGAGGTGATCATCCGCCAGATGCTGCGCAAAGTGGAAATTCTCGACCCGGGTGACACGCGTTTCCTGCGTGGCGAGCAGGTCGAGTCCGCGCGCCTGGTCGAGGAGAATGAAAAGGCGGAACGCGACGGCAAACAGCAAGCCAGGTTCGACCCGGTGCTGCTGGGTATCACCAAGGCATCGCTAGTGACCGAGTCGTTTATCTCCGCGGCTTCTTTCCAGGAGACCACGCGGGTACTCACGGAGAGCGCCGTGCGCGGCAGCCGCGACGATCTGCGGGGCTTAAAGGAAAACGTGATCGTGGGCCGTCTGATCCCGGCCGGCACCGGGCAGGCGTATCATGACGAACGACGCCGCAGGCGGTACAGCGAATTTCTCGAGGCTGGCCTGCCGGGCCGTAGCGAGGAGGTGGCAGCTGAGGAAGATGCCCCGCCCGAGCCATTGACGGAGAATGCGCATGACGCCGGCACGTAGGCGAACGCCCGCCTAGAGGCAAGGAATGTAACGCTGGACGCGAAGGCGACATTCATCATGGCCGGCGTTTTGTTTGACACACTGAACAACACTTTCTAAAATGGCTGGCTGTGACAGGCCGCTGCTTAACCGTGCGGCCTGTCCGTCTTTTTTACTGGAGAAAGTTCACTTGGCGACCACGAATCAACTGGTGCGCAACCCGCGCGTACGGCGGCGCGAGAAAAGTAACGTCCCCGCCCTGGAAGCCTGCCCGCAGAAGCGCGGGGTTTGCACGCGCGTTTATACGACCACGCCCAAGAAGCCGAACTCGGCTCTGCGCAAGGTGGCGCGCGTGCGCCTGACCAACGGTTTCGAGGTCGCCAGCTATATCGGCGGCGAAGGTCACAATCTGCAGGAACACTCGGTGGTGCTGATTCGCGGCGGTCGCGTGAAGGATTTGCCCGGTGTGCGCTATCATACGGTGCGCGGCAGTCTCGATACGCAGGGGGTACAGAGTCGCCGTCAGGGTCGCTCCAAGTACGGCTCCAAGCGGCCCAAGTCCTGATGTTCGGCTCATAGGCCTTGCGAATTCAGCGATAACGCGATCCTGCCCGGCAGCCGCCGAGAGTGTCGGTCACACAGTTCAGCCACAAGTTAAAAACTTCAAGTCATGTCCAGAAGAAGAGAAGTGCCCAAGCGCCGGCCGGTGCCCGATCCGAAATACCATAATGTGCAGCTGGCGAAGTTTGTGAACATGCTCATGTTCAGTGGCAAGAAATCCACGGCGGAGCAGATCGTTTACGGGGCGCTTGAGCAGATCAAGGCGCGCAAGGGCGACGAGGGTCTGGACGTGTTCACCAAGGCGCTGGAGAACGTCCGGCCGCTGGTCGAGGTCAAGTCCCGGCGCGTGGGGGGCGCGACCTATCAGGTGCCAATCGAGGTGCGGACATCGCGCCAGGCCGCGCTTGCAATGCGCTGGATCGTGGACGCCGCGCGTAAACGTGGCGAGAAGTCGATGACTAACAAGCTGGCCGGCGAACTGATGGATGCTTCGGATAGCAAGGGCTCGGCGGTACGCAAGCGCGAGGATACGCATCGCATGGCCGAATCGAACAAGGCATTCTCGCACTACCGCTGGTAGGCCGCGGAGCCTGGAGACCGGCGGGTCTCCACCGCGATATTTCGCGATAACGTGCGAGCAACTCGTATTCTGGCGCGGCGCGCCTGCCTTACTAGACGCAGCATGTTGAATTTTTCAGAGGTTTAATCCCGTGGCACGCAAGACCCCTATCGAGCGCTACCGCAACATCGGCATTGCCGCGCATATCGACGCCGGCAAGACCACGACCACCGAGCGCGTGCTGTTCTACACCGGCATTTCCCACAAGATGGGCGAGGTGCATGAGGGCGCGGCGGTCATGGACTGGATGGAGCAGGAGCAGGAGCGCGGCATCACCATCACGTCGGCGGCCACCACCTGTTTCTGGCAGGGTATGGACAAGCAGTTTCCCGAGCATAGAGTCAATATTATCGACACGCCGGGACACGTCGATTTCACCATCGAAGTCGAGCGTTCCCTGCGCGTGCTGGATGGCGCGGTAGTGGTGTTCTGTGCGGTTGGCGGTGTGGAGCCGCAGTCCGAGAC
>JACCYU010000167.1 GCA_013696315.1 Gammaproteobacteria bacterium
GGATGTGCGGGCGCGCATTAACGTGCTCTCGGAACTGGCGCGCGACTGGGATAGAAACATATCTCGCTGGGCGCGCATCAACCGCAGCCGCAAACATAAAGTCGATGAGCAACTCGCACCGGATCGCAACGACGAGTACCTGCTATACCAGACCTTGATCGGGAGCTGGCCGTTGCATGCGCTCGATGAGCAAGGCCACGACGAATACGTACAGCGCATCAAGGACTACATGCTCAAGGCCGCGCGCGAGGCCAAACGACGCAGTTCCTGGCTCAGCCCCAATGAGGCTTACGAGCAGACGCTGAGTCAGTTTATCGAGGCGATTCTGGATCAGCGCGGCAACAATCTGTTTCTCGATGATTTCCTGCCGTTCCAGCGACGCATTGCGCGGATTGGCATGTACAACAGCCTCGCGCAGTGCCTGCTGAAATTCACCATGCCTGGTGTGCCGGACATCTACCAGGGCAACGAGGTGTGGGACTTCAGCCTGGTGGATCCGGACAACCGGCGCCCGGTCGACTACGGCTTTCGCGCGCGGATGTTGAACGAACTCTTGCAGTTCGTGGATGCACCGGCGGGCACGCAGGCATCCCGGGTGCGCGAGTTGCTGGACACCCCGGAAGACAGTCGCATCAAACTGTATATCACGTGGAAGCTGCTGAATCTGCGGCGCGAGCATCCGGCGCTGTTCCGCAACGGTGATTATCAGGCGCTGGAAACAACCGGCCCCGCGGCCGGCCATTTGTGTGCGTACGCCCGCGCCATCGAAGCACAGGAACTGATCGTCGTCGCGCCGCGATTGCTGGCCAGAATAACGGGGGGCGGCGCGGCGCTACCGGTCGGCGAGGCGTGGGCGGACACCTGGCTGCAGGCGCCGCAAGCAAGCCTGGCGGGGGCTTACGTGAACGCGCTAACCGGCGAGCCGATAAAAGTACTGGCGCGAGACGATGCGCCCGCGTTCGCGGTCACCGAGATATTCGCGCACCTGCCGGTGGCGGTGCTCATGCGCAGTAAGTAGGCACGAAACAGTTTCAATAACACGCAACGCCTCGTTGCATCAACGTGCGCCGATGCGTTAAACGTTACCTCCAAGAATAAGTTCTTCGATCTACAAGCACATCTGCGGAATGTTAATGGCAACTTCAATCGATAAGCCCGGCCTGCTGACCGAACACGACGTCTACCTGTTCAAGGAAGGCAGTCACACGCAGCTTTACGAAAAGCTGGGCGCGCATCTGGTTACGGTCAACGGTGAGCCGGGCGTGCAATTTGCAGTGTGGGCGCCGAGCGCGAGCCGGGTGTCGGTCATCGGCGACTTCAACGGCTGGAATCCGGATGCGCATCTGCTAGATGCCCGCTGGGATGGCTCCGGCATCTGGGAAGGATTTATCGCGGGACTCGCGCACGGCGAGATCTACAAGTATCACATCGAATCTCAGTACCATGGCTATCGCGCCGACAAGGGTGATCCGTTCGCGTTCCGATGGGAAACGCCGCCCAACACCGGCTCGATGGTGTGGGATATGGCCTACGAATGGCGCGACGGGGACTGGATGCGCGAGCGGCACAAGGCCAACAGCGCGCAGTCGCCGATGTCCATCTACGAGGTGCATCTCGGTTCCTGGCGACGGGTGCCCGAAGACGACAAGCGCTCGCTGTCGTATATCGAACTCGCCCAGCAGCTGACCGACTACGTGCTGGAAATGGGATACACGCACGTCGAGTTCATGCCGGTGATGGAGCATCCGTTCTACGGCTCCTGGGGCTATCAGACCACCGGGTTTTTCGCGCCCACCGCGCGCTACGGCACGCCGCAGGATTTAATGTATCTGATCGAAACTCTGCACCAGCAAGGCATCGGGGTGATTCTGGACTGGGTGCCGTCGCATTTCCCCGGCGACCTGCACGGGCTGGCCTATTTCGACGGCACGCATCTGTTCGAGCACACCGACCCCAGGCAGGGCTTCCATCCGGAATGGAAGAGCTACATCTTCAACTATGGGCGCCACGAAGTTCGCTCGTTCCTGTTATCGAGTGCGCTGTTCTGGCTGGACAAGTATCACGTCGACGGACTGCGCGTGGACGCGGTGGCGTCCATGCTTTACCTGGACTACGCGCGTCAGGACGGCGAATGGATCCCGAACCCGCACGGCGGGCGCGAGAACCTGGAGGCGATCACCTTCTTGCGCAAGCTCAACGAGGCTGCCTACGGCGAACACCCGGATACGCAAACCATCGCGGAAGAATCCACGTCGTGGCCCATGGTGTCGCGGCCCACGTACGCCGGCGGCTTAGGCTTTGGCTGCAAGTGGAACATGGGCTGGATGCACGACACCCTGGATTATTTTAGTCTCGAACCCATTCATCGCCGTCATCATCAGGATCAACTCGCCTTCAGCATCTGGTATGCGTTTACCGAAAATTTCGTACTGCCGCTGTCGCACGACGAGGTCGTGTACGGCAAGGGTTCGCTACTGCGCAAAATGCCTGGCGACGACTGGCAGCGCTTCGCCAATCTACGCCTGCTGCTGGGATATATGTATGCGCACCCCGGCAAGAAACTGCTGTTTATGGGTATCGATTTCGGCCAGTGGAACGAATGGGCGCACGATTACAGCCTGGACTGGCATCTGCTGGCTGACGGTCGTCATCATGGCCTGCAGCAATGGGTAAAAGACCTGAATCGCGCGTACCGCGAACAGCCGGCCCTGTTTGAAAATGATTTTTCGCAGGATGGGTTTGAGTGGGTAGACTTCAGTGATCGCGAACAGAGCGTCGTGAGTTTTCTGCGCAAAGGCGCCGATGCCGATGACGTGCTGCTGGCGGTGTGCAATATGACGCCGGTGCCGCGTGACAATTACGGCCTGGGCGTACCGCAGGGTGGCTTCTGGCAGGTGCTGCTGGACAGCGACGCCAGCCGTTACGGCGGCAGCGGTTACAATCGCATCGAACGAATCGAGGCCGCACCGCTGCCGGCCCACGGACGGCTGCACTCGCTGTATCTCAATCTGCCGCCGCTGGCGGTGATGTTGCTGAAACCCGTGTCGCCGTCATTCGTGACGCCGTTATGAGTGAGACCGATACCTTGCTCGCGCATGGCCGCCGCAGAGTCGTTATCGAAGGCGTCAAACCGCAGATCGACGGCGGGCGGTTCGCAGTCAAGCGCGTCATCGGCGACTCTATGGAGATCGAGGCCGACATCTTCGCCGACGGTCACGACGAAATTTCCGCCTGGCTCCTGTATCGTCACGAGAACGAACGCGGCTGGCATGAGATACCGATGCAGGCGCTGGTCAACGACCGCTGGCGCGCCAAATTTGAGCTGGATCAGCTCGGGCGCTACCGCTATACCATGCAGGCCTGGGTGGATGCGTTCGGCACCTGGCGGCGCGACCTCAAGAAAAGAGTCACGGCAAAACAGGACGTGGCGCTGCAGTTTCTGATCGGCGCCAACCTGCTGGAACACGCTTCATCGAATCTTAAGAGCTCGGATGCTCGCCGGCTTAAAGCGTCGATAAAAGCGCTACGCGGCGATGGTAACGACGAGGCCAGACTGCAGGTCGCGCTGGACGAGGACCTGGCCTTGCTGATGGCGCGCACACCGCAAAAGGAGCGCATCACGAAGTTCGATAGGGACCTGGCGGTGGTGGTCGATCGTGAACGCGCACGCTTCTCCGCCTGGTACGAGATGTTTCCGCGCTCCTGCGGATCCGGCACCTTCAGCGACGCGGCGAAATGCCTGCCTTACATTGCGGACATGGGCTTCGATATTCTTTATCTGCCGCCCGTCCATCCGATAGGCAAAACGCATTGCAAGGGCAGTAACAACCGCCCCACCGCCGCGCCGGACGAACCTGGCAGTCCGTGGGCAATCGGCGCGGAAGACGGCGGTCACAAGGCGGTAGCGCCGACGCTCGGCACCCAGGCGGATTTTCGCGCGTTCGTCGCCAAGGCGAAACAGCACAATCTGGAAATCGCGCTGGACATTGCATTTCAGTGTTCGCCGGATCACCCGTACGTGAAAGAGCACCCGCAATGGTTTCGATGGCGCCCGGATAACACGGTGCAGTACGCTGAGAATCCGCCCAAGCAATACCAGGACATCTACCCGCTGGATTTCGAAACGGCCGACTGGCAGGCACTGTGGCAGGAGCTTAAAAGCGTGTTCCTGTTCTGGATCGGACAAGGCGTGCGCGTATTCCGCGTGGATAATCCGCACACCAAGCCGTTCCGCTTCTGGGAGTGGCTGATCACTGAGGTCAAGCAGCAATACCCGGACGTGCTGTTTCTGGCCGAAGCATTCACGCGGCCGAAAATCATGTATCAGCTCGCCAAGCTGGGCTTCAGTCAGTCCTACACATATTTCACCTGGCGCAACGAACGCTGGGACCTGACCGAGTATTTCACCGAGCTCACCCAGACTGAGGCGCGCGAGTTCTTCCGTCCTAACCCGTGGCCCAACACGCCGGATATCCTCCACGAATACCTGCAAACCGGCGGCCGGCCCGCGTTTATCGTTCGCTATATTCTGGCCGCGACGCTTAGCGCCAGTTACGGTATCTACGGACCCGCCTTCGAGCTTTGCGAGCACGTGCCGCGCGAGCCAGGCAGCGAGGAATATCTGGATTCCGAGAAGTATCAGACCCGCGCATGGGCGCTGGATCGCTCTGACAGCCTCAGACCGCTGATCGCGCGGGTCAATCGCATCCGGCGCGAGAACCGGGCCCTGCAATCGAACTGGCGGCTCAAGTTTCATACCACGAGTAACGAGCAGTTGATCGCTTACAGCAAGACCGTGGAGAACCTGGACAACGTCATCGTGGTGGTGGTCAATCTGGATCCTCATCACCCGCAGGCCGGATGGCTGCACCTGACGCCGGAAGACGTCGGTCTATCGGCGCATGAACCATTTGTGGCGCACGACCTGCTGACCGGCGCGCGTTACACCTGGCACGGCGTCGATCATTATGTCGCGCTGAATCCACAAGGCCAGCCAGCGCATGTGCTCCGCATAGAGAGGCCAGTCTGAATGATGAATGATCCGCAGCAGACCCTCGCCCCGACCACCGACGAACCCGACATCGCGCCGGCCGCCGATCCCCTATGGTACAAGGACGCGATCATTTACGAACTGCACGTCAAGGCGTTTTACGACAGCAATGGCGACGGCATCGGCGATTTTTGCGGTCTGACGGAAAAGCTCGATTATCTGCAGGAGCTGGGGGTCAACACCTTGTGGCTGCTGCCGTTTTATCCGTCACCGCTACGCGATGACGGCTACGACATCTCCGATTACCGCGCGGTGCATGTGGATTACGGCACGCGCAAGGATTTTCGCACCTTCGTGCGCGAGGCGCACCGGCGGGGTTTGAGGGTCATCACCGAGCTGGTCATTAATCACACCTCGGATCAGCATCCCTGGTTCCAGGCGGCCCGCGCCGCAAGCCCCACCTCGCCCAAGCGCGATTTCTACGTGTGGAGCAACTCGGATCAGAAATTTTCGGAAACTCGCGTCATCTTTACCGATACGGAAGCGTCGAACTGGGCCTGGGACCCGGTGGCGCGCGCGTATTACTGGCATCGGTTTTTCTCGCATCAGCCGGATCTGAATCACAACAACCCGAAGGTGGTCGAGGCTGTCATCCGCGTGATGAAGTTCTGGCTGGACATCGGCGTGGACGGCCTGCGTCTGGACGCGATTCCCTATCTCTGCGTGCGCGAGGGCACCACCAACGAGAATCTGCCGGAGAGCCACGCCGTCATCAAGCGCATGCGCAAAGTGGTGGATGAACACTACCAGGACCGCATGTTTCTGGCGGAAGCCAATCAATGGCCGGAGGACGTGCAGGAATATTACGGCAACGGCGACGAGTGTCACGTGGCCTATCACTTCCCGCTGATGCCGCGCATGTACATGGCGATCGCGCAGGAGGACCGGCATCCCATTGTCGAGATCATGGAACAAACGCCGGACATCCCCGAAACCTGTCAGTGGGCGATCTTTCTGCGCAACCACGATGAGCTGACCCTGGAGATGGTCACCGACCGCGAGCGCGATTACATGTATCAGACCTACGCCGTGGACCGGCGCATGCGGCTGAACATCGGGATACGCCGCAGGCTCGCGCCGCTGCTGGATAACGACCGCGGCAAGATCGAACTGATGAACAGCCTGCTGATGTCCATGCCGGGCACGCCAGTGATTTATTATGGTGACGAGATCGGCATGGGGGACAACATTTATCTGGGCGACCGCAACGGCGTGCGCACCCCCATGCAGTGGAGCCCCGATCGCAACGCCGGCTTTTCGCGCGCCGACGCCGAGCGGCTATACCTGCCGCCGCTGATGGATTCGCTTTACGGGCACGCGGCGGTCAACGCGGAGGCGCAGGCGCGCAGTTCATCCAGCCTGCTTAACTGGATGAAGCGACTGATCGCGGTGCGCAAGGCACATCAGGCCTTCGGCCGGGGCGCGCTCACGTTTTTGCATCCCGGCAACCGCAAGATCCTTGCTTATCTGCGCGAGTATCAGAATGAGGCCATTCTGTGCGTCGCCAATCTCGGACGCTCCGCGCAGCCCGTGGAACTGGATCTCTCACGCTTCAATGGCAAGGTGCCGGTGGAAATGATGGGCCGCACATCGTTTCCGCCCATTGGCGAGCTCCCCTATTTTCTGACTTTACCCGGTCACGGATTTTACTGGTTCCTGCTAACCTCGGATGCGCAGGTGCCGAGCTGGCACGAAGATCATCGCGCACCCCGGGAGTTGCCCATGACGGTACTTCACGGTGGACTCCACGGCCTGCTTCCGGACAAAATCGAACCGTCTCGCAAGGCGGTCGCCGAGCGCGCGCGCGATCAGCTTTTGCGCAAGGCCCTGCCCGCCTTCATAGCCAATCAGCGCTGGTTCGCCGCCAAGGGCGAAACCATTGCCAGCATCGAGTTCGTCGACCAGGCGATTATCGATGAACCTCACTGCATGCTCGCCCTGTTCCGAGTGACGACCGAGCGCGGCGTGGCGCACGACTATTTTGTGCCATTATCGCTGATCTGGGAGCAGGACGTCGGCAGGGTCAACGCCCTGCTTGCCTATACGATCACGCGGGTGCGTCAACAGGCGCGCACCGGCATCATCATCGATGGGTTCGCCGACGAGTCGTTCAGCAAGGCGCTGGTCGACGCAATCGGCGCCGGTCGCGAGTTCAGACTGGATAACGGCGTCATGCGCTGCGCACCGACTCGCATGTTCGGCGAAATCGCGGGCGAATCGATCGCCGACAGCGCAGCCTCCTCGCCGGGCGCGGAAGGCAGCAACACCACGGTGGTAATCGGCGAGCGGATGTTCCTGAAAGGTTACCGACGCCCGCAGGTCGGGCTCAACCCCGAACTGGAAATCGGCCGTTTCTTAACCGAAAGCTCGCATTTTGCCCACAGTGGCGCGGTGGCGGGCGGTATCGAATACCAACCCGTGGAAGGCGACTGTACAACTCTGGCTATCCTGCAAAGCCATGTGCCCAATCAGGGAAGCGGCTGGTCATATACCGTGGATTACCTGCGACGGTTTCTGGAAGACGTCGCCACCGGCGCGGACGATGTCTCGCGCGCCGCGCACAATCTGTTCCTGGGTCTGATGCGTACGCTGGGGCTCCGCACGGGCGAACTGCACACCGCACTGGCCGCGACCACCGGCGATGCTGCCTTCGATCCCGAGCCGATCTCGCGCGCCGACATCGAATCCTGGGTCGCGCAGGCGGCCGACGAAGCCGACCAGACGTTTGACCTGCTCGCACAAAGCGACAGTCGCGACGATCCGGATGTACGCGCACTGCTAGCCGCGCGCGAGACATTGATGAACCGTATCCGCGCCAGCGCGACGGCTGATATCGACGGACTCAAAACCCGCTACCACGGCGACTATCACTTGGGCCAGGTGCTGCTGGCGCATAACGACTTCGTGATTATCGACTTCGAAGGCGAGCCCGCGCGTACCCTGGAAGAACGGCGGATCAAGCACGCGCCGCTCAAGGACGTGGCCGGCATGTTGCGCTCGTTC
>JACCYU010000168.1 GCA_013696315.1 Gammaproteobacteria bacterium
CTCTGACGCGAACCGCCGCGAGGGACTGTGGGAGGCAAGGCGTAGGCTCGTATATTCGGCGAGCTGCGTGTAATGCAACATCTGGCCGTCAGCTTCGCGCCAGTTCGATGGGGGGGCATAACAGAAATGCGTTTCGCTCGCTTGATCAAATCGCGATCCAATGTCGCAAACGCGTCGCAGCCGGCGACTTAAGAGAACATCGTTCTTCCGCTCAAAATGGAGGTTTGGCAAGTCGAGCAACGACTCGAACGCATGAGCGATCCTGTTCGGCGGCGAGGAACAAAAGCGCAGGCATCGACCGCGCAGCCGGATTTGTTGAGCGCCTTGCCCGGCCCGTACAGGTAAGCAACGTAGTCTTCCTCGCGGAAAGAGCACGGCTCGCAAATGTGCCCACGCTGCACAATGTGCAAGGGAACACCGTCCAGATGAACGCGGGTGCGATGGTGGTGTGTGTCTATTGCTCGCCGCTGGGCATTCGCATGCAGAGATCGCCCGGCGCATGGACATTCCCTAGCACCGCCATCGCTCACTGCCGAAGACTCTCGACGGGCTCGACGTGCATAACCGCGCCGAACTCATGGATAAGCTGCTGGGGGTGTGAGTGAAGACTGGAACTGCTTCGCACGGATCTCAGAAGCAGCCGAATGATTCTCGTCAAGCCGGTTAAAGCCGCGCGGTGGCAGCCACACCGATTTGATACGGCCCGCACCCTCGATCACGGCTCACCGGCGAGTACGTCATCATCGATCGAGGGTTCGGTTTCCAGTGCGTACGCAAAAGCAGCCGTAGCGCGGTCGTTGAGCTTGTATTGCGCGTCCAGACTTACCTTTCCCGCCTGGCGACCATAGCATTACATCAGATTTGCTATTATGGTGGCATGCAATGGTACGCACCCAAATTCAGTTAACCGAATCGCAATACCAGCGACTGAAAGCGCTGTCCAGCGCACAACGACGTTCACTTTCGCAGCTGATTAGAGAGGCAGTCGACGCGCATCTGAGCCAAGGGCAGGCGCCCCGCGCGGCCCTGTACCGAGACGCCCTGGCGATTGTCGGCCGTCATCAGGCGGATGTGGACGATGCGGCCGCGGCACACGACCGCTATCTGTCGGACGCGTTCTCGGGGTGATTGCATTCGCGGATACCTCGGGTCTTTACGCTCTACTCGCGCGCAGTGATCAATTTCATACCGCCGCCGTCGCGGCGTTTGCCCGCCTCGCCGAAGCGCAGGCGCGCCTAGTCACCACGTCCTATGCGCTGGTTAAGACCTGGCGCTGCTGCAACACCGCATTGGACTCGACGCGACCAAGGCTTTTCAAGCCCGGCTGCAGCCGCTGATCCTCGAAGATCGTCGTGATTTGAATTTGGTGGATTGCTTGAGCTTCGAGGTAATGCAGGCTCATGAAATTGAGTTTGTGTTTGGCTTCGATGGGCATTTCGAGCAGGCAGGATTCAAGCGAATCGGTTGAGCTACGAGGCAGATACGCCAGAAGGATAGCGCCTTGATGTCTTGGTGACGCTGGCCGAGGCGATCAGCCCCACCGGCCCGACCTGCGAGTAGATTTGATCGTGGTGAGGTTCAACGAAGCTGGATATCAGCGCGCCAGAGGGCGATTGGCATCTGCTCCGAGCGGGCCAGTCTCCCCTGCCGATTGCTCCACTGTAGCTGCGAGGGGAACACATGTTTCATGCAATCCACCGTGTGCAAGGCTTCCAAGCCATCGCTCCTTACACCCTGCAGGTGAAGTTCGACGACGGCACGGAACAGATCATTAACTTTGAATCGATTCTTGCTGGGCGGCTTTACGGTCCTCTGCGTGATTTGTCAGTATTTAACCAAGTCCAGGTTGACCCGGAGGTGCATACGTTAGTATGGCCGAACGGCGCCGACTTTGACCGGCAACGCTCCACGATTGGCCGGAATACGTTCAAGAGTTAGAGACCCGGGCTCGGCAGTGGGAGATGACGCCTGCGTAGCTCTCCCGCGAGTCGGCTCATACCTTATGTTGGATGTAACGCTGACACGCCAGCAGGTAATACGCCACTTGCACGACGGAGGACTTGTAGCGGCTGTCCCACAAGCTGCCGGTACGCGGCAGCTGCGGTTGATGTACTGCATGTAGCGCCGTCCCAGCGACACGAGCTTCGGCACGATTGCTACCTTTCGCGGCGCCAGCATCAGGTGCACATGGTTGGTCATCAAAGCGTAGTCATGAAGCGCGCCGCCGGATTCGTTAAGCGCCTTGCCCAGCCAGTACAGGTAAGCGGCGTAGTCTTCCTCGCAGAAGCAGCAGGGCGCTCGGTTGTGCCCACACTGCGCGATGTGCAAGGGAACATCGTCCAGATGAACTCGGGTGCGTCGGGGCATGCCCGCCATCTATCAGAATATCTAAGCCTGGACCCTTTAACGATCAGTAATTTACTTGTTGCATTGCGTGCAACCTATGAGCAAAATGTTCACTCAAACGCGTGCGGCTTCGCTTGGTGAGTGAACGTGGTACCCGTCTTATTTATTAAGGGGAGGGAGCGAGTGCAACAAGTGCAAATGACCGTTTCTAAGCGCCTTCAACTGAGTGGACACTCAGCCATACATGGATCTTAAGCTGTTTGAAGTATCAATAGTCATCGTTGGCAATGACTGCAATCCCACTATTCTGAACCCGGATTTCCTAGCCAGTCAGAAAATTGTGCCGGAGGCATGGGGCTGGCAAGTAGTGGGAGCGCCAATAACAACTCCTCCATTTGCGACTGCGGCATACGACAGCGGAGTGGCGATAACAGTCGATACAAGCAAGGTTCAGGTGGTCGGTGTGTGGCAAGATGATCATACGTGTGGCAGTGTCGCGCATATCGCTCGCAGGTATGTGGAAGTGCTCCCGCATGTTCGTTATACGGGCGTTGGCAATAACTTCCGAGGTCTTTCTGAAAATGACGACGCAGAAACCTTTCTGAAGAATCGTTTTTTAAAGCCCGGTGCCTGGGACAGCGACGCAAATTCAATCGCTGCAGCAGCTATCAAGTTTATTTACTCTCGACCAGGCGCTCGACTCAGCCT
>JACCYU010000169.1 GCA_013696315.1 Gammaproteobacteria bacterium
AGTATCGTGAGATCGGTTGCCCCCGATTCACTTCAATCGCCTGCTGTGTCCGGTGCGCCAGCTCAGGACGAGACAACCGGCGAAGCGTTGGAAGCGGCGGAGCTCACCAGGACGGCCGGCCGTGGCGGAGCGGATTCGGCTCAACGCAGTTCCAGACGGAAGGGAGATCAGGCACCGGATACCATCGGTGAAAAACCCGAGCTACGGACTTCCGAGGAAGTTTTTCTGCGTGATCAGCTCCTGCTCGAGCCACGCACGCTTACGCTTGAACTCGGACTTTCGTATTCGCGCAACGACCAGCGGGATTTCGTACTCGCCGTCCCCCCTCCGGGCGCCCCTTTGCCCAGTCTGGAGCAGGAAATCGACTCTTTCACAACGACCTTAACCGCCCGTTATGGACTGCCCAGCGGCTATCAGCTTTTCTCGAGCCTGCCGATCAGCTATCAGCAAAGCGCCACGTTTTTCGCGGGCAGCCAGCAGATCGACTCCGGGTCGCGCACGGACCTAAGGGCGCTTAACCTGGGCGTGCGTCGCACCGTCATCAGAGAGGCGGCCGGACGGCCAGAGGTGATACTGAGCGCGGACGGGGCCATCCCTACGGGTGACAGTTCATGGGGCGCCGGCGGCAGTGTTGCGCTGGTCAAGACAGTAGACCCGGTATTTCTGTTTGGAAATCTTGGTTACCGTCACACGTTCAGCCGGGATTTCGATGACCTGTTGCTGCTGGAACCGGAGGACGCGTTTACGACCAGCTTTGGCTACGGCCTTCGCCTGAACGACACCTTGTCCATCAGCACTGCGTTTACAGGCCGATTCACGGGCGATACCGAATTCGACAGGGTAACGCTACGCTCCCGCGAGCAGTATAGTCTGCGATTCGGACTGACTTCAATTTTGACCAAAAGCCTCTCTATCGAGCCCAGCGTCAGCTTCAACCTCGCCGGCACGAGTCCGAATGTCACTGTAGGCATCAATCTTCCGTACACCTTTCAGCCTTAGCGTCCACCCGGTTACGCTATGCCGCGTTCGAGAGTGCAACTGTTGACGGAGATGCCCGTGTTCGGCGGGATCCGCGAGGACACGTTGGAATTCCTGCTGCAGCTTGCGTCTATCGTGTCCGTCGCCAAGAGAGATTTCGTTTTCCGCGAGCGTGACAATGCGGCTTCCATGTACGTTCTTGAGCGGGGCAAGGTCGTCATCCTCTAGGCGGGGGAAGGCCGCGATCACGTGCTGGGCCATCTTGGGCGGGGTGACTGCTTCGGCGAAATGTCGCTCATCGATCTATTTCCGCGAAGTACTTCCGTACGGGCGCAGAAACCCTGTACTGCGATCGAAATTTCAAGTGATGCGCTGTATGAGATTTATAAGCGGGATCTTGAGCAGTTCGCCTTGATTCAGATGAATATCGCGCGCGAGATCAGCCGCAGGCTGCGCGGGGCGGACGAGCGATTGTTCGAGATTTGAGATCCGAATCCTCGTGCGAAGGTCTTTTACATCCTACTTAAGCGCAACTGTCATGAAAGCGTGATCCCGCTGTAACACTCGCCCCCTACGCTCCTCCGGGTAATCACCACTAATAGTATTAAACGAGAGGAGTATGCAATGGGCAGCGAAATACCCACACGGGCGAAACCCGCCACTCACGACCTCACAACCGGTTTATCTAAAGATTCCCCGCTGTCACGGCCCGCGAAAGACGCCGGTAACGAGCCGATCAGCAACCCATCAAATAACGTTCCGTTCGCGCACGTGCTGCAACGCTATCTCTCGCGCCGCGACGTATTGCGTGGCGGTGTGGCCGCGGCCGCGGGTTATGTGCTGGGTTTGCCGATCGTTAACTATGTCGGGGCGCAGAATGCGCTCGGTACCAGGGCTCATGAGACCGTAGCTCGGCAGCTCGGCTTTGAGTCGATTCCCGCTTCGCTCGCCGACAAGGTATCGGTGCCGCCGGGCTACTGCGTGCGGGTTTTTGCGCCATGGGGTACGCCGATCAACGGCGCCGCGCCGCTGTTCGATGAACTGACCGCCAGCAATTCCGCCGAAGAGCAGGCGATGCAGGCCGGCGATCACCATGACGGCATGTATTATTTTCCGGTGCCGAAAGGCTACGAAGGTTCCGATCACGGTATTCTGTGCGTGAATTACGAGAATATCACTCAGCAGTACATGCACCCGAACGGCCCCACGGTCGACGAGAACGGCAACCGCCTGGTGGCCGACGAGGTGCGCAAGGAGATCAACGCCCATGGCGTCGGCGTGATCGAGCTTCAGCACGCGGCGGATGGCAGCCGGCAGATCGTGGATTCCGGCTTCAACCGGCGTATTACGGGCGCTTCGGGCACGGTGTTCAGTGGCCCCGTAGCAGGCACGCCATTGGTACAGACGCGGCATTCGCCGGACGGAATGCAGGGTCGTGGCACGCTCAACAATTGCGCCAATGGCTATACGCCCTGGGGCACGTATCTCACCTGCGAGGAGAACTGGGCCGGCTATTTCGTCAACAACGACACCACTCCGCCGCGCGAACACAGCCGCTACGGCGTGCCCGCGATGAGCGAAGGCGAGCCCGCCGCGTCCAGCTACGGCTGGGAGACGCTGGCCGGCGATCCTGGCGAGGTCGATGACGAATTCGCACGCTTCAACGCGTCCAGCACCGGCGCTTCGGCGTTCGATGATTACCGCAACGAACCGAATCAGTTCGGCTGGGTGGTCGAGATCGATCCCTACGATCCGAACACCACACCAGTCAAGCGCACCGCCATGGGCCGCATGGGGCACGAGGGTTGCTGGGTCGGCAGGATCGAGGAAGGCAAGCCGCTGGTGTTCTACATGGGCGACGATGCGCGCTTCGAATACATTTACAAGTTCGTTACAAAGAAAAAGTTCAAAGCCCGCCGGTCAAGCTGGTCGATGCTGGATGAGGGCACTCTGTATGCCACGCGGTTCAACGAAGACGGTACGGGCAAGTGGCTCGCCTTGGATGACTCGAATTCAGATCTGCTCGCGGAATTCGGCGATCTCGCCGGCATCCTCGTGAACGCGCGCGGCGCGGCCGACATCGTGCGCGCGACGCCGATGGATCGGCCGGAGTGGGGAGCGGTGAATCCGCTCACGGGCGAAGTGTTCATGACCCTGACCAATAACAGCAGCCGCGGCGACGGCGAAGTGACGGAAATTGTCGAGAGTCTGGCAGGTCGGGACATAAACCCTGACGCGGCCAATCCGCGCACCCAACGATTACGGGCACATCATCCGCTGGCGCGAGGATGGCGACGATGCGGCCGCGAGATCATTCCACTGGGACATCTTAGTGTTCGGATCGCCTGCCGATCAGCCGGCCGATATCAACCGTTCCGAGCTTACTGAAGACAACCAGTTCGCCAGTCCCGAGGGCTTATGGTTCGATCCGCGCGGTGTGCTCTGGATACAGACTGACGACGGCAGCGACCTGCGCGAGGTGACCAACAACCAGATGCTGGCAGTAATCCCGGCTAGCCTCAAGGATCAGGACATCTCGGGCGAGTATCAGGCCGAGCTGCGTCGTTTCCTGGTCCGGGCCGGCTGGTTGCGAGATTACCGGCATAGACATGACGCCGGACGGGCGCACGATGTTCATCAACGTTCAGCATCCGGGCGAAGATGGCACTTTCGACAGTCCCACCAGCACCTTCCCGGGCGGCGCCGGCACGCGCCCACGTTCCGCGACGCTGGTGATTACACGCGACGACGGCGGCATTATCGGTCTTTAATCGCTATCGCTTGAGGAAATTTTCACAAAGGACCTCCGCGTAATCGAGGTCCTTTTTTTTGTTTGACAATCGTTAAACCTCGAGTTCTTTACGCCAGGCGAGTGCGCGCGGGGCGGGTGAGTCATGCTGATCCCAAACTAAAAGTTGTCCGGATAGCTGGCGCAAAAAAGGGCGCTCCCGAAGAGCGCCCTTGTGCTCAATCAAGGTCGCGAGCCGCCGCTCGCTCGCTTGTCGACGTTGCGAATAAGCTTACTGCCCGGCGGCGGTCAGGCTGGTCGTGGCACCGCTCATGACAACCGGCATATTGCGTGTACCGTTGACGTTGATGTCGGAACCGCGCGTGATGACAAGCGAGCCGTCGGTCGAGGTGTCACCGTAGATCTGGGTGCCTTCTTCCACGTTGAGCACCACCCTGGTAGCAGTTGCTGGTGTGGCACCTTGCGTACCGCCATCGCCGACGTTGACGAATCCGCTCAGTACATAGACGTGATCGTTGGTTAAGTTGACCACGAGCTGCTGTCCCGCCCCACCCGTCTGATTGCTCAGCGAGTTGGTGCGAACGACGCATACCGGGAAGCTTTCGCCGAATATTGTTTTCCTGCCGCCGTTGCGGAAATCGGTATCGATCGTGCGGCAGCGATTGACGAGGGACGGCGTGAGGTCATTGCCGACGTTATTGGCCAGCGGATGAATGTTCCGATTGATCAAGGTGCCGTCGCCGGCGGCCACGTGCGCGGTCCAGCCGGTCCACCAGGGTCTGATCGCGTCCGGATCGACCGCGCCATAGTAGCTATTCTGCTGGAAGCCGAGCGGCAGCCGCGTTGCCGGCGCTCCGTTCGCGGCGACCGTGAACGTCTGGCGGCTGAGCAGGTATCCCGGCACCTGCGCCGGCGTGCGGAACATGACCTGTGCGCTCAGTCGTTGCAATAGCGGCGTCTCGTCCGCCGCCGCGAGCGTGCTTGGCGGCGCGCAGCCGAAGATGGCGTCGCGATACCGCAGGCTCGTCGGCAGGAGGTCGTCGATGTCGAGACAGCCGTCCTCGAATCTAGCCACTGGCCCGGTGTTGGCGTACACGGAGCGGTAGACCTGCCCGCGCCAGCCTTCGCGGTGGAGCGCGCCGGTGGTGTTCTCGTCGATTCGGCCCTTGTTGCCGAGGATGGTCACATTGGCAATCCGCGGCGCGGTAAACGGGACGGCGTTGAAGTTGTCGCCATTGCCGTCGGACTCGATACCGTAATTGCCGT
>JACCYU010000170.1 GCA_013696315.1 Gammaproteobacteria bacterium
TACCATCGAACTCGGCACGCGCGGCGGCGCGCAGAGTCTGCGCTGGGACGCGGCGGTGTATCACGCGTGGCTGGACGATGAGATTCTTGTAGTGGAGCTGCCGCCGCTGCCGTCTGGCGAGTTCGCCACCAGCAATGCGGACGAGACTACACATGCGGGCATCGAACTTGGCCTCGAATCACTGTTGTCGCTTAGGCGTTCGCTGGCAGGCGACCTGCGCCTGCGCGCCACGTACACCTACAATCGCTTCCGCTTCGACGGTGATCCCGCTTTCGGCGACAACCAGATCCCGGGCATTCCGCGCCATCTCGGCCGGCTTGAGGCGCTCTACGAGCACGCCTCGGGCGTATACGTCGGCCCGCACGTGCAGGCGGCGAGCCGCTATTTTGTGGACTACGCCAGTACGCTGGAGGCCGATTCATTCGTCATCGACGGCGCTCGCGCGGGCTACCAACACGCGAGCGGCTGGTCGCTGTTCGTCGAGGCGCGGAACCTGGGCGACAGGGCGTACATCTCCAACACCAGCACCGTCGCGAACGCGGGCGGTGAAGATGCCGAGCTATTCAATCCCGGCGAGGAACGGTCGATATTCGCGGGTCTGGAATTGAACTGGTAGGTTACACGTGCGTGCTCAACGCCGCGAAGGTCGCTTCATACGTCGTGTCTTTGCGGGTTTGATATTCCTGGGGCCGGCGTCTTGCGCGATGCGGTCGGCGGTCTCGATCAGGTAGCGCGCGATCCGTTTCGGCGTAACGTGCCCGTCGAAGTACGCCGCCGACGCATCGCGCACCGACGCCGCACGATCCGCATTGTGCACCAGCGCCATGACGGTGTCGGAGATGCATTCATAATCGGCAATAGCGGGTAGCGATTCGTCCTGATCGATGCCGATTTCGCAGTTGACGAATTCGCGGCCCGCGCGCATCGGCACCGGCCACTGCGTGTAAGCCGCGCGGTCGCAGACCGTACACGCGCCCATCGCCAGATGATCGATCATGCGCCACGACACGCACAGATGCTTGCCTGGACGCAGGAACGCCACGCGCGCGGCCGCGGTCGCGGCCCACAACTCGTCTACGGTGATGTTGGTTTTCGTCAACTGCACGCCACAGTTGACCAGTCGATCGATAAAGTGCTTCGGCAGCTCGCCTTCGTGCGACCTGGGCACGATCGCGCGCAGCAACGAGCGGATATTGAGCTGCGCCAGCGTCTCGAACAGCCGCACCAGATGCTCTACCGGATGCCAGTACGTGGGCCCCGGCACGCTGGGCCACAGCCTGGCGGTAAACACGAGATCCAGATGCTTGGGATAATCCCTTAGCGCCACCAGCCGATCGATGCGCGCCTGCGTAAGCGCGCCGTTGCCGGTAACAAGCCCTCGCACTTTGTCGCTGTAATCCAGATTCGGCCAGCGATTGACCTTGAAATAGATTTCCGCCCAGTCGTGCGCCTCGGGCTCGCGAATGCCACGTCCGTCATGCTGGTCGATTGCGACCCGCACCGGCTCGGCGCGCGTGGGAAGATAGAACAGATAACGCGCGACGTGGTTGGCCGTTTCCTCGCGCTGTTTAGCCTGCAGGCCGGCGTAGTATTCCCACGCCCGGGAAGCGCCCGGCCAATTCCGCTCCAGCGTCCAGGCGAAACGTCTGTCGGCTGTATCCGCGTAGCTGAACTCAAGGCCCGGGATCGCGCGCAGGCCAATCAGATAATAGCGCTGATACAAATGCCAGGTGGCGGGGCGGCGCGCACGTCCGCCGAGTAGCGACACCCTTACAGCTTTGGCCTTGCTGATGCGCCCGTGAGTTTGCAACTTTACATCCGATGCCGGTTTGCGCTTTGCGACCGCGATGAGGTCACCGCGCAATTTTCTTTAGAGGGAACTGTTCTACTACACCAGATATCGTGCGGCAGTCAATACTTATACTTTGTATATATCGATTCCGGGGGGATGGCCTTCGCGGAGACGCGCGTGAGTTAGTGGCGTGGGACGGCGCGGCCGCTTACTCTTTACAATCACGCGCCGGTCGCCGATACAAACGAGCCCGAAAACGATAGCCCGAAGAGAACATGCCCTGAAGAGGACAGATATTGAACAACGAGCAATTCGACATCCCCGGCTTTCGCAACGCCGCACCGTACATCAACGCTCACCGCGAGCGCATTTTCGTGATTGCCTTCGGTGGCGAGGCCATCGCGGATGCCGATTTTTCCAGCCTGATTCACGACCTCGCCCTGTTGCACAGTCTGGGCGTCAAACTCGTGATCGTGCATGGCGCGCGACCACAGATCGAGGCCCGGCTCAAACAGGGCGGTACACAGATGCACTATCACCAGGGTCTGCGCGTAACCGACGCGACCGCGCTGGCCGCGGTGAAAGAGGCGGCCGGATGCGTACGGGTGGAGATCGAGGCCAGCCTTTCGGCCGGCCTCGCCAACACACCCATGTCGGGCATGCGGCTGCGCGTGGTGTCCGGTAACTTCGTGACCGCGCGTCCGCTGGGCGTGCGCGATGGCGTCGACTTCGCGTACACCGGCGAGGTGCGCAAGGTTGACGTGGACGGTATTCGCCAGCAGCTCGGCCAGCACAACCTGGTGTTGCTGTCGCCGCTGGGATTTTCGCCGACGGGCGAGGTGTTCAATCTGTCCGCCGCGGACGTGGCCACGATGACAGCCGCCTCACTGCCCGCCGACAAACTGATTTTCCTCACCGAAGACTCAGGCTTGCGCAACGGCCAGCGCAAGGCCGTGCGGGAATTGAATCTCGCGCAGGCGCAGGCGTTGCTTATTGGTAAACGGCGCATAAGCGAAGAAACGCGCCGCGATATCGAAGGCGCGGTCAGCGCCTGCCTCAGCGGCGTGCGGCGCGTGCATCTGGTCAACCGTCGCATCAACGGCGCGCTGCTCAAGGAGCTTTATACCCGCGACGGCGCTGGCACCCTCATTACCGCCGAGACTTACGAGGGACAGCGCGAGGCGGTCATTGACGATATCGGCGGCATCCTGGAACTGATCGCGCCGCTGGAACAGTCGAGCGCGCTGGTGCGCCGTTCGCGCGAGCAGCTGGAGCTGGAAATCCGGCGCTTCAACGTGCTTGAACGCGACGGCATGATCATCGGGTGCGCCGCGCTTTATCCTTTCGCCGACGAGAGCTTCGCCGAAATTGCATGCCTTGCGGTGCATCCGCGCTATCGCGCCGCGGGCCGCGGCGAGATGCTGCTTGAACGTCTGGAGAAAAAAGCCGTCGAGTTGCGTCTCAAGCAGCTTTTTGTGCTCACCACACAGACTGCGCACTGGTTTCTGGAGCGCGGCTTTCGCGAGGGTGCGATAAAAACCCTGCCGGTCAAGCGGCGCGAACTGTACAACTATCAGCGTAACTCGAAGATTTTTTTCAAAGGTCTGATAAAAAATGATGCACCAGACGGCTGATTGCCGCACCCGCGTGCAACATGTACCGGGAACCCGAACGCACGAGTCACCCACCGGCCGGCGCTAATCCGGATACTTGCGCGCGAGGGTCAACCCGTCACCAATGGGCACCAGGCTTATCGACACGCGCTTATCGTCGTAAAGCCGCTCGTTGAAGCGCCGGATCGCCTCGGTCTCGGCATCCGTCTTGTCGGACTCGGCGACCGAGCCGCCCCACAAGGTGTTGTCCACCGCAACGAGACCGCCCGGACGCATTAATTCCAAGCAGCGCTCGTAGTAGTTGTGGTAATTCTCCTTGTCCGCATCGATAAACGCGAAGTCGAAAGTCCCGGCCGCGCCTTGCGCCAGCAGCGAATCCAGTGTCTCCAGCGCCGGGCGCACGCGCAAGTCGATCCTGTTCGCAATCCCTGCTTCCGCCCAGTAACGTCGCGCCAGGTTCGTCCATTCCTCGCTGGTGTCGCAACAGATCAGGCGGCCGTCAGCGGGCATCGCCATGGCCACGCACAGCGCGCTGTAGCCGGTGTACGTGCCGATCTCGATCGCGCGCCGCGCGTCCAGCAGTTCCACCAGCAGCGCCATGAACTGCCCCTGCTCCGGCGCGATCTGCATGCCGCCCGCCGAATCTTTGGCCGTCTCTTCGCGCAGCCGCGCAAGGAGCGGCGGCTCGCGCACGGACACAGCCAGCAGATAATCATAAATCCGGTCGTTGATTTCGATGGTGCGGTTCGACATCGCTCACCCCAGGGATACGAGGACTTTAAGTACGGAAATATGGCGTTGCTGCCGCACAAAGGCACGTAGACAGTACGATCGTGCGCGGCGAGCGCCAGGCTGCGGGCGCTAGAATCGCGCGCCCTGTCGGTCAGCGCAAGGCATAAGAATGCGTTCATCCT
This sequence comes from Gammaproteobacteria bacterium, assembly GCA_013696315.1. Taxonomy (NCBI): domain Bacteria; kingdom Pseudomonadati; phylum Pseudomonadota; class Gammaproteobacteria; species Gammaproteobacteria bacterium. The sequence goes on from JACCYU010000170.1 coordinate 4,320, forward strand.
GGCAGGCGGCGGGCCCGCAATGTCAAGGCGTCGGAGATTGTCATTCTTTCGTTGTAGGTTACAAATACAGATAGCGCGTTTTAGAATGTCTCGCCATGCAAAGTAATTGTGTAGAGTCGTTCCGCCGGCAGATCAGCCTGCCGGACGATAATGTGGATCTGCTGCGCGCGGCCCTGCTGATCGGTGCGGATGAGTATCCCGATCTGGATGTGGCGCACCATGTGGCCACGCTCGACACCTGGGCACAAGAGATGGGCAGGCGCGTCGCACCGGACATGGATGAGCAGATTCAGATCCGGCAACTGAACAATTTCCTGTTCAGGGAACTGGGTTTCCGCGGCAACACCGGCGAGTATTACGACCCGCGCAACAGTTACATTAACGAGGTGCTGGAGCGGCGTCGCGGGATACCTATTTCGCTGTCGGTGGTTTACATGGAACTGGGCCGGCGCTTAGGCCTTGATCTGATGGGTGTGTCCTTCCTGGGGCATTTCCTGGTCAAACTGCCGTATGGCGACGGGGAGGTGGTGATCGATCCCTATAACCGCGGCATCTCGCTGAGCGCGGAAGATCTCACAAACCGTCTGCAGGGCGTGTTCCATGTGGCTATCGAGTCGCCGACGCCATTCCTCGCCGCCGCCTCGAACAAACATATCCTCATCAGGATGCTGGCCAATCTCAAAGGGATTTATCAACAGCTGGGCAAGACGACCAAAATAATCGCCATCATCACCAAGATACTGCTGGTGGACCCCGACCGCGTCCGCGAATATCGCGAGCGCGGTCTGATGTTCAACGCCCTGGAGTGTTACAACGCCGCGCTCAAGGATTTGCAATATTATCTGCGCCACGCACCCGACGATGACGACACCGGCGTCGTGCGCCAGCTGGTGTTTCGCCTGCAGGAACACCACAGTCGGCTGAATTGATCCGCCGGCGGCAGCCGGGCCCCTGACCGCGGAACCGCAGCCGCGACTTGAGCATCAACCTGGTCAAAATTGCTTGCGGGCTGCCGGCAAATCACTAGAGCAAGGCCCTTGAAATGCATGACCGACCCTGACGAACGTCTGCGGTGTTTGCGTGCCTGGCTGCGCACACACGACGGACTCTCTGCCTGCGAGCTTACGGTCGCCTCCGGCGACGCTAGTTTCCGGCGTTATTTCCGGGCGCGCGTCGATGACAAAAGCTTCATTGTCATGGACGCACCGCCGGACAAGGAAGACTGTTGGCCGTTTGTAAAAGTCGCCGCGCTGCTGCGCGAGGCGGGCGTGCACGCGCCGCGGATACTGGCGCAGGATTTAAAGCAAGGCTTTCTGTTGTTGACCGATCTGGGCATGCAGACTTATCTGGACGTGCTCACGCCGGAAAACGCCGATGCGTTATTCC
>JACCYU010000171.1 GCA_013696315.1 Gammaproteobacteria bacterium
TCAAGGCGCTGGGCCGCGACGTGGTGGGCTTGGGCGCGGGCGAACCCGATTTCGATACGCCCGAGCACATCAAGCAGGCCGCGATCGAAGCGATGCGGGCCGGCGACACCAAATATACGCCCGTGGATGGCACGGTTGCGCTCAAGCGCGCCATCATCGAGAAATTCCACAAGGACAACGGGCTGGACTACGCGCTGGATCAGATACTCGTATCCTGCGGCGGCAAGCAGAGCTTTTATAATCTCTGCCAGGCGATGCTCGATGCGGGTGACGAGGTCATCATACCGGCGCCCTACTGGGTCTCCTACCCGGACATGGCGCTGCTCGCCGACGCCACCCCCGTTATCATATCCACGTCGCAGGCACAGGGCTTCAAGATTACGCCGGAACAGTTGCGCGAGACCCTGACCCCGCGCACGCGCCTCATGGTGCTGAACAGTCCCTCCAATCCCACCGGCGCGGCCTATACGGCGGCTGAGCTCGAAGCACTGGCCGACGTGCTGATGTCACGGCCCGACGTGATCGTGGCGACGGACGATATGTACGAGCACATCATGTTCGAGGGTCAGGTCTTTAATAACATCCTCAACGTGTGTCCGGATCTGCACGACCGCGCCATCGTGCTCAACGGTGTTTCCAAAGCCTACGCGATGACGGGCTGGCGGATCGGTTATGCGGGCGGCCCGCGGTCACTGATCAAGGCGATGACGAATGTGCAGTCGCAAAGCACCTCGAACCCCTGCTCCATTGCGCAGGCCGCCGCCGCGGCCGCGCTCGCTGGCGATCAGGCCTGCGTGGAGGCAATGCGCGTCGCGTTCGAAAAGCGCCATCAATATGTAGTGGCGGCGCTCAACAAAATCAACGGCGTCTCGTGTCTGCCCTCGGCCGGTACGTTTTATTGCTTCCCGAGCGTGCACAGCGTTATCGAGCGTATGCCCGACATCGAAGACGACATCGCGCTGGCCGCGCACCTGCTCGATAAGGGCGGCGTCGCGTTGGTACCGGGCGCAGCATTTGGCGGGCAGGGTCACGTGCGAATATCGTTCGCCACCGACATGGCCACCCTTGAGAAGGCCATCACGCGCATCGCGGCTGCGTTTTCGCAGTAAAAACCCAAGTTGACCGGCTAATGACCGGACTGTACTATTTCGCGCACAATTCCCCGGTAGCTCAGTTGGTAGAGCGGGTGACTGTTAATCACTAGGTCGGCGGTTCGAGCCCGTCCCGGGGAGCCAAATAAAACAAGTAGTTAATCGGTTTTAGCAACTCTTCTCTTCCTTGGTGAGTCACCACTAAGTCACCACTAAGTCACCAGCCAAATCTATTTCGCGCCTGCTGCTTAAGGTCTTTCAACCCCACACCATCACCGAGATAGAGAGGCAGTCATGCAGCTACACTTTCCGAAAATACCCGATCACAGCATCCTGTCTGCTTGGCGCGCAGAGATGGTCGAAGCGACCCTTGACGTTCAAAGTCAGTTGCAGGACCGAGAGGCTGATCTAGTACCGTAGTTCGCGAACCACTTGAATACGCTCCAGTCGATGCCGCGGCAGATGCGGCGCAGCCTACAAAGGCAGTGGAAGCGATCGTTGGCGGGCATAGCGCTGCTGATGGCGCTGGGTAGTCAGCCTGCATCAGCAGCGATAATTAATGTCGGCGGGTCATGCTCGCTGGCAAGGGCGATCGTGTCAGCGAATAACGACAGCTCGCCGCAAGGCTTCTGTCGACCGGGACGTGGGGCGGATACGATTAATCTTCCCGCTAATGCGGTGTTCGGTTTCTTTCAAGCGAACAATACGAACTACGGACCCGCCGCTATTCCCACGATGCGTACGCCAATCACTATCGTTGGCAACGGTAGCAGGATTCAGCGTGTAAAGACTGCACCGAGGTTTCACATATTCTCGGTAGCGAAGACGGGCAAGCTAACGCTTCAGAAGACGACGGTGAGTGGAGGCATCGGCGGCTTGCGCAATAACGGCGGCATCCTGAACTTAAATAACAGCACGGTTTCAGGTAATACCGGTTGCGGCATCGATAATGCTTACGTCAACGATCAATATAATTCCGGCGCCGCTAATGTCAACAACAGCATTATATCGGGCAATACCGGTTGCGGCATCTCTACCACATACAATAACTGTCGCATCCCTGACGATTATATCTCTGTAAGTCGTCTTCCGTTATTCTCGGCGCGTGAGGTTCTCCGCGGCCTGGTGGAGGACTTAAAGACCTGTTGTCCTGGAGAGTTGCCCGCATGATGATCG